>NZ_JBHYUG010000037.1:65673-77822 GCF_042749375.1 Streptomyces sp. NPDC059477
AGTAGTTGATGGCGGGCCACGGGGGTTTGCCTGTGCGCACGGTGTGTTACCCGTGTGCGCACGGCGCATGGGTCATGGGCGCTCTCGGGTATCACCGGTCACTGGTCACCGGGCCGACGGACAAACGGGCCGACGGACAAACGGACAAGGGGCCCCGCCACGCGGCCCCTCCGCAACCCTCAGTTCTCCTTCGGCAGCAGCCGTTCCAGCGCGTCCAGGCCCGAGCGGACCATCATCAGGGCGGAGCGGGCGGAGTCCGCCGGAGCGGACTCCGTGTCGGTGCTGACCAGCATGTCGATGGCGGACTGCGTGAGCTGCCGCGCGACGGCGTCCACGTCGTAGTCGGAACCGGGGTGGTACCACCAGGCCACCCAGTTGCACATGCCGAGCACGGTGAAGGCCGCGACCCGGGGGTCGAGCGGCTTGAACTCCCCCGCCGCGATGCCGTCCTCGATCACCCCGGACAGCTCCGCCAGCACCTCGCGCCGCGCCTGCCGGTGCCGGATGCGCAGCGGCTCCGGAAGCATCGACTCGGACTGGTCGAGCACCCGGAACTGATGGGGGGCGGCGGCCCGTTGCCGGACCAGCAGATCGGTCAGCTCGCGGAGCTTGCCCTGGTGAGACAGATCCGTACGGGCCCGGATCTCGCCGAGGGAGTCGGCGAGCGCCAGCCCGATCTGCTCCACCAGCATCTCCAGCAGCTCCTCTTTGCTGGAGACGTAGTGGTAGAGGGCCGTCCGGGACACTCCGACGGCGTTGGCGACGTCCTGGAGCGTCGTCGTCTCGTACCCCTGGTCGGCGAACAGCATCGTCGCCTTCTCCAGGACGTCGCGCGTGACGAGCGAGCGCCGCGTGGTGCTGCGGCGCCCGCCCTCGGGAGTCTTTCCTCTGGCCATGCGGAGATCGTAGGCGACGTCCGCCTCAGAGGCGGACGAGCCCGCCGTCGGCCATGATGGTCTGCCCCGTCACCCAGGCGCTGTCCTCGGAGGCGAGGAAGAGCACCGTGCCGACGATGTCCTCGGCCTCGCCGGGCCGCTTGATGGCCTGGCCCGCGGCGAGGGTCCGTACCACCTCGGGGTCGATCCCCGCCCGGCCGCCGGGGGTGAGCGAGGCGGTGGGGCCCACCGCGTTCACGGTGATCCCGTCGGCCGCGACGTCGTTGGCGAGACCGCGGGTGAAGCCGATCGAGCCCATCTTGCTGGCCATGTAGTGGCTGAGTCCGGTGGCGGGGAGCCCGACGGAGTTGGAGGTGATGTTCACGATCCGCCCCCAGCGGCGCCCGGTCATCAGCGGCAGCACCGCCTTGGCCATCAGGAACTGCGAGTCGAGATTGATCCGCAGCACCCGCTGCCACAGCTCCAGATCCACGTCCTGGAAGGGGGTGTTGGGGTAGACACCCGCGTTGTTGACCAGGATGTCGCAGCGCCCGAACTCCGCGTCGAGCAGGGCCCGCAGTCTCGGGACCGTGTCCGGGTCGGAGACGTCCGCGATCAGTTCAGCCGCCCGCGCGCCGGCCGCGCGGACCTCTTTGAGGGTCTGCGCGCAGGCGTTCAGATCGACGGCGACGACATCCGTGCCCCGGGCGGCGAGCCCGGCGCAGATGGCCCGTCCGAAGCCCTGGGCGGCGCCGGTGACGACGGCGACACGGCGGTCGGTGTGCATGGGCGGTCCCTGCCTTTCTTCGTGGGTTGGTGTCCGGTCAGAACGGATAGGCGGGGACCTCGGCGCGGCTGGTCAGCCACTGCCATTCGGAGAACTGGTCGGCGTTGGTGAGCGTGCTGTGGTTGTAGCCGTTGCCGGAGGCGCCGACACCGCCGATCGGCCCGTACACCTCGTGCAGCACGGTCTGGTCGTTGATGTGGACGACACCGGAGTGCAGCCGGTCGGCGATCCGCCGGGCGTGGGCCTGGTCGCGGGAGATCACGGCGGCGGCGAGTCCGTACTCCGTGCGGTTGGCGAGTTCGACGGCCTCCTCGTCGCTGGCGAAGGTGGTGAGGGCGGCGACCGGTCCGAAGATCTCCTCGTCGAAGGCGGGCATGCCGGGGCGCACCCCGGTCAGGACGGTCGGCTCGAAGAAGAGGCCGTCGCGGGAGCCGCCGGTGGCCAGCACGGCCCCCGCGGCGAGCGTCTCCCGTACGATCCGCTCGGCGCGCTCGGCCTGCGGTTCGTTGACGACGGGGCCGACGAGGACGCCGTCCGTCATGGGGTCGCCGACCTTGAGTGCCTTGGCCCGGCGGACGAGGGCCGCCGTGTAGGCGTCCGCGACCGACTCGTGGACGAGATGGCGGCCCGAGGTCAGACAGATCTGGCCCTGGTGGAAGAAGGAGCCCCAGGCGCCGGCGCTCGACGCGGCCTCTACATCGGCGTCGGCCAGGACGACATAGGGGTTGTTGCCGCCCAGTTCGAGGGAGACGCGTTTGAGCAGCCCGCCCGCGACCGAGCCGATCTCGCGTCCGGCGCGGGTGGAGCCGGTGAAGCTGACCATGTCCACGCCGGGCTCCTTGACCAGGGCCCGTCCGGTCTCGACCGCGCCGGGCAGCACATGCAGCAGCCCGTCGGGCAGACCGGCTTCGGCCAGCAGCCGGGCGAACAGCACACCGCCCGCGACCGGGCTCTGGACATCGGGCTTGAGCAGCACCGCGTTGCCCATCACCAGGGCGGGCGCCACCGCGCGGGAGGCCAGCAGCAGCGGCGAGTTCCAGGGGGTGATCACGCCGACGACCCCGATCGGGACGCGGCGGGCGACGCTGTGCCGTCCGGGCTCGGCACTCGCCACCTGGATGCCCTGCGGCGCGCTGCCGAGGGCGGCGGCCTCCAGCACCTCACGGGCGGTCATCCGGGTCTCCCAGTCGCCCTTGAAGCGGACGGAGCCGGTCTCCCGGATGAGCTGTTCGGTGATCTCCTCGGCATGGGTGATCAGCAGGTGTGAGAACGCGCGCAGCACGTCACCGCGCTGCGGTGCGGGCACCTCGGCCCAGGCGGCCTGCGCCCGGCGCGCCACGGCGGCGGCCGACGCCACGTCCGCCGGCGAGGCCAGACCGGCCAGCCCGAGGACCGCCCCGGTGGCCTTCTCCGTGACCGGTACGGTGCCCAGGCCCGGGTCCCGCCAGCCATCGCTGTAGATCTTTCCCTGCCAGGCGGCGTCGGGGGCGAAGAGTTTCTCAGACATACGTACCTCTGCGGGAGTTCGCTGACATCCCTCGGACGTCAGAAGCCGGTGGGTGCACTGCGGGCGGGAGGAACCGGGTGGGTGCGGCGCTCAACGGGCCTCGCTGCCCGCCGTGGGCCGCCAGTTCTCGATCGGGGTCAGATAGTGCAGGTCGAAGGAGCGCGCGACGATCCCCCAGCGGCCGTCGCGGCGCTCGAATCTGTCCCGGTACAGCCCGCTGATCTGGGTGGGGCCGGTGGTGTTGTCGACGGTGAAACAGTCGAGGGCGGTCTCGGCGGTGGCAGTGTCGCCGCCGGTGTCGATGTCGATCAGGGAGTTGGACATCCAGTGGTGCATGTGCGGCGTCCGGGCCCACAGGCCGTGCGCGGCCTCGACGATGGCCTCGATGCCGGTGAAGGTGCCGAAGGGGGCGCCGAGGTCCAGTCGCGCGCCCTCGTGCCAGATGCCCCGCAGGGCCTCCACGTCATGGCGGTCGAACGCCTGCGCGTAGAGATGGACGAGCCGCTCGACGGCCGCCCGGCTCTCCAGGACGTCGAGCCGGGCGAGCAGTGCCTCGACCGTACGGTCCTGACGTGCCTCGCTGCCGTGCAGGTCCCGCGTGTCGATAGTGGTCATCGGGCTTCCCCTTGCGGTGGGATCGGACGGGAGGGCCGGGTCGCCGCGTGCCGGCCGGCGAGGTGGCCCGCGGTGATGATGGGGCCGAGGGTGGCGCCACCCGCCCAGTAGCTGCCGCGGGACATCGCGGCGGCGCAGTTGCCCACCGCGTACAGCCCGGGGACGGGTTCCCCGGCGCGGGTGAGGACCCGGCCGTGCGGGTCGGTGCGGGGGCCGCCCTTGGTGTCGAGGGTGGCGGGGGCGAGGACGGTGGCGTAGTACGGACCCTGCCCGGCGATCGGCCACATGGTCTCGTTGCGGTCGTTGCCGGGCCGCCCGCCCATGTTGAAGTACCGCTCGATGGGGGTCTCCCCGCGGTGGAAGTCCTCGTCGCGGCCGGTACGGGCGAAGGAGTTGTAGCGCTCGACGGTGGTGCGCAGGGTGTCGGCGAAGCGCTCGTCCAGGGTCCAGCCGCCGATGTGCCCGGCGTACCGGGCGAGCCGCGCGCGTACGGCGTCGGCGAGGTCGTCGAGGGTGTCGCCGCGCACGATGTGGGACCGGTCGCCGCCGTCCGGGACCATGGGGTTGCCGTACTTCTCGCCGGAGTGGTGGTGCTGGGCGGACTCGTCCCAGACCATCACCAGCAGCAGGTTGGGGTACTCCGCGCGCTGGGACTCCCAGCTCCAGAAGGTGGGGACGAGGTCCTGGTAGGGCGCCTTCTCGTTGACCACCCGCCGCCCGAACCGGTTGACGAAGATCATGCTGTCACCGGGGATGCTGAACGAGCAGACGGCGTCGGGCCGGTCGGCCACCGCCCGGTCCAGGACCATGGGCGCCAGCCAGGCGCCGTTCATGTTGGCGAGATCGGCGCCGAGGGCCTGTGCGAGGGGGAGGAAGTCCCCGGTGTTGGACTTCGCGGCGCAGCCGCCGAGAACCGGGCCGGGCAGGGAGCTGGTGCGCAGCCCGACATCGTGGGTGAAGCCGCCGCTGGCGAACACGACCGCCCTGCGGGCACGGAAGGCGGCCTCGCCCCCTGCTGTTTCGGCGACGACACCCACCACCTCGTCACGGTCGTCCACGACGGCCCGGACCACTCGGTGGCCCGTACGCAGATCGACGCCCCGTATGCGGGCGGCCTCGGCGAAGACGGCGATCATGTCGGTGCCGTCGCCGATCTCGCCGGGGGCGCCGCCGTGGCGGTGCGGGTAGAGGATCCGGCCGTACGGGGCCTCGTTCTCCGCCATCTGCGCGTAGTAGTCGGGCTGGATGTCCCAGGGGACCGGCTCCAGCGCGCCCCAGGAGGTGAGGGTCTCGACCGCGTCGCCCGCGTGGTCGTAGAACGCCTCCGTCATCGTGTACTCCCACTCGGTGAGCCCGAGACGGGGATGGGCGGGGTCGTAGGAGGCGGGGGTGGTGAGCCGGGCCATGTGGCGCAGCGCGGCGTCCTTGGGGTCCTTCCGGCCGCCGGCCCGCATGAAGTGGTTGTTGGGCACCCAGTAGGCCGCGGCGGCCTTCTTGGTGGTGCCGCCGATTTCGGGGGCCTTTTCGAGCAGGATGACCGTCGCGCCGTGCTCGGCGGCGGTCACGGCGGTGGCGAATCCGCCGGCGCCCGACCCGACCACCAGGACATCGGCCTCGGCGGTGATCCGCGCATCCGCTTCCCGGCACAGCTCCGGGCCGAAGAGTCGATACGTCACGCTTCCTCCTTGATGGCGGTCCGCACTCACGTCCTGTCACGCGGCCCGCACGCTTCACCGCCCCACGCCCACCCGGCGTACGGCACGGCCGCCGGCCGTGCGGTCCCGCGCCCCGTTCGGTCCGGGGGCGTCCCGGTCGGTCCAGGCATCCCGGTCGACCGGTCACCCGGTCCCCGTCACCTGGGCCGCCTCGGTCATCGGCCCCGGTCGGGCCGGGACACGGCGGCTCTGCCCGGTGCGGCTCACCGGGGCGGCGTGACTCCACGATGGACCCCCGAGACCCTTTCGGTCAACCCCAACGTCCAATTATTGACTCCAGCGTCGAATCAGGGCGATCCTTGAGACATGCGACAACGCGGACAGCGATGTCCGGCGCCCGGAACGCACCTCGACCGGCCGCCGGCGGACAGCGAACGGTCGAGGTGCGTTCATCGGGTCCCGGCGCTTCGTCGACCGGGGGCGTGGGCCATGGCCCTGCTCTCAGCCGACCGGGCGTGGACCTCCCTTCACCTGCGCCCGGTCCGTGCCCGTGGCCGATCCCTGCGTGGCTTCCCACAGCCGCCCGCGCAGGGTGAGGACGAGCAGGGCGGACGTCGCGAACACGACGCCGAAGAACATCTGGGTGAGTGCGTACCCCCCGCTGATGTCCCGGAGCCAGCCGTCGATGTACGGGCCGAGGAAGCCGCCCAGGTTGCCGATGCCGTTGATGACGCCGATGCCGGCGCCCGCCGCGGCGACCGGCGTGAGTTTGGTGACGGTGGCCCAGAAGGGGCAGTACCAGGCGATGGATGCGGCGGTGCCGATGATCATCGCGCCCGGGACGAGCCATTTCTGGTCGGCGGATATCAGGCTGGCCCCGGCCAGGACCACCGCCCCGACGCCGAGGACGGCGCACCTATGGGTGGCGTGCTCGCCGCGACGGTCCGCGGACCTGCCGATCAGGACGATCGCCGCGCCGGCCGCGACCTGCGGCAACTTGGAGACGAGACCGACGTACCGATCACTGTGGAAGGCCGTCTTGAGCAGGCTCGGCAGCCGCATCGACACTCCCAGCAGGCCCAGTTGGGGCAGCGTGTAGATGAGGGCGAACCACCCGACGATCGCGCTGGTGAACGCCGCCTTGAAGGTCCCCCGGTGCTGGAGGGGGGTTGGCGCCGAACCAGAGACGGCCGCCCGCCCGATCCGATACAGACGCCAGGACCGGGACCGGAGCAGCGACCTGCAGCAGAGTTGTCGCCGTCGTCCGGGCTCTGCGCACCGTCGCCCGCCTCACCCGGCTCGCGGTCCAGGCCGTGTCCGTCAGCTCACCGGGCAGCACCGAACTCACCGACCTGCTCGCAACCCGGCGGGCTGTCAGCCGTCGTCCGCCCACTGCGGCACCGGCGGGATGTCGACGCCGTACCTCTTGGCCTTCCGCGCCAGTCGGCGGATCGAGGACACAGACCGGCTCCACGCCATGACCTCCCTGGACCGAGCTGTCGAACGGGTTGGCTACCGACCCTCTACGGTGGCGGCAAGCTGCCAAACCCCGGCGGGGCTCCTCAGCAGGAGCGGGCACGATGTACCAGGGTGTCGAACAGGTGTGCTGGGACGGATCTGTCAACGCGATGTCCTCCGGGTGCCACTGCACCGCCAGGAACCAACCGTGGGCGGAGGGCAGTTCGAGAGCTTCGACCGTGTCGTCGGCCGCGGTGGCGACCACGGTCAGGCCGTCAGCCAGGCGATCGACCTGCTGGTGGTGGCAGGAAACGTCGGCCTTCTCGGCGTCCATCGCGTGTGCCGTCCGGTTCCTGGACGGATGGTCACCGGGTGTACCAGGTGGCGATGCTCGTGGCCGGAGTCGCCCATGTCCTGTTCCAAGGAGCCGCCGAGAGCGACGTTGACGACCTGTAGGCCGCGGCAGACAGCCAGCAGGGGGCAGCCCTGACTCCAGGGCGACGCGGGCGACTTCGAGGTCGAAGTCCTCCTGGAGGTCATCGATGTCGTAGACGCGTGCGTGGGTGTCGGCAGCGCCGTAGCGGTGCGGAGCGAGGTCTCCGCCACCAGGAAGAAGGACGCCGTCGAAGCGGGTGAGCCGGGCGGTGACGTCCGTGACAGTGGGGTCCGACGGGTGAATGCTCACGGGTTCGCCGCCGGCGCGCCAGACGGCCTCGACGAGCGCGCGGGCGTTGACCTCGGCGGCATACCGCAGGGCGGAGACGGTGGTGGAGAAGCGGGCCGGGATGGCTATCAGCGGGCGTGTCACAGCTGGATCCAGGTGGTCTTGAGTTCGGTGTACTTCTCCAGGGCGTGGACGGACTTGTCGCGGCCGTTTCCGGACTGCTTCGTGCCGCCGAAGGGGACGGTCAGGTCGCCCTCCTCGTAGCAGTTGACCCAGACCGTGCCAGCCTTCAGGGCCCGCGAGACGCGGTGCGCGGTGGACAGGTCCGAGGTCCGCAGACCGGCCGCGAGGCCGTAGTCGGTAGCATTGGCCAGACGGACCGCCTCGTCCAGGTCGCCGAAGGTGAGGACTGACAGGACCGGGCCGAAGATCTCTTCGCGGGCCAGCCCTGAACCGGGATCCACCCGGTCGAAGACGGTCGGCCGCAGGTACGTGCCACCCATGTCACCTGAGACGGCGCGAGCCTCCCGTGCGCAGGTGGGCACCCCCCGCCTGGCCGGTGGTGATGTGGCCGAGGACACGGTCCAGGTGGGCTTCCGAGAATCAGTGCGCCCATCTCGGTCTCCGGGTCGAGCGGGTCACCGACGCGCAGTTCCTGTGCCCGCCGGACGACGGCGTCGGTGACCTGCTCGGCGATCGAGGAGTGTACGAGCAGCCGGGAGGGGGCGGTGCACATCTCCCCCTGGTTGAAGAAGATGCCCCAAGCAGCGGTGGCGGCCTTCTCCCGGGTCGGCGGCGTCGGGAAGAATGTTGTTGGGCGACTTGCCGCCCAGCTCCAGCCAGACGCGCTTGAGATTGGAGTCGGCGGCGTAGCGCAGGTAGTGGCGGCCGACGCCGGTGGATCCGGTGAAGGCCAGGACGTCGATGTCAGGGTGCAGGCCGATCGCGCGGTAGGCGTTCGGACCGTCGCCGGTGACGACGTTGAGCGCACCCGGGGGCAGTCCGGCCTCGGTGCCGATGCGGCCCAGCAGCAGGGCTGGCAGAGGGGACGACTCGGACGGCTTCAGGACGACGGTGCAGCCTGCGGCGAGGGCCGGGGCGACCTTCCAGCCGGCCAGGGTGAGCGGGAAGTTCCATGGTGCGACCGTGCCGACCACACCGGCGGGCTCCCGCGTGACCAGGGCGAGGGAGTCGGGGGCGTTGCGCGGGGACTCGTCGGTGAGCTTGTCGGCCAGCTGCCCGTACCAGCGGGACGTGTTGACGACAGCGCGCAGTTCTACGTTTTGCGCGTCGGTGATGGGCTTGCCCATCTCCAGGCCAACCGTGAGCGCCAGTTCCTTGCGCCGCTGTTCGAGGATTTCGGCGATCCGCAGCAGGATCCGGCTGCGGTCGGCGGGGGGGGCAGGCGCGGCCAGGGTCCGCGTTCGAAGGCGCGGCGTACCGGCCTTGACCGTCGTACCAGCGGGAGCGAGCGGCCGAAGGATCAGCACGTCCGATTCGGCCGTTGCCTCGACCACGCCTAGTCGGTCTCCAGGACCACCATCGGGTCCCCGGCCTGGTACGGGAATCGAAACCGCGAGCCGCAGCGGGGGCTGCGGCTTCACCCGGGCAGACTTCGAGACACACCTTCGGGAGCGTGCCGTCCACTGCCACCAGATGCCACCACCGACACCAGCCACCGGCCGACACACCCGCGCGAACAGCACCTTCAACGGCTCCGAGCCCGGACGCCGACGCGCCCGTCCACCCGATCGCGGCGGTCGTCGGCACCCGCCACGGCCGCCGCCCGTCCCGCAGCCCCTCACCGAGCAGCCGCGCGACCTCTCCATAAGGCTGACCGAAGAACAAGCAAGTCTCCTACTACACCGCCTACTGCCCAGCCGGAACCCCAGCAGCGATGGCGAACTGCGACTGGAGTAGTAGCCGTCGGCCGGCCCGACACCACCGACGCGTGGAGCCACGCCCTGTAGAATGGCTGGCTACTTCGAACGGAGTGAGTGGCGGTGTCCTGGGCAGATGAGTTTTTCGAGCTGACGCAGCGCCTTGGCGCTGATGCCGCCCATGCGGAGATGATCAGACGGGTGGAGTCCGATCCCGAGCCGGCATCGCAAACACAGACCACAGAGGACTTCATCATGGAGCTGTTCGCCGTGGACGACATCCCGTGCTGCGTGGACACGGCGCGTCACCCTGGCAAGCAGTCGCGCACGAGGTGAACTATCCGCCCTTCACGCCTCCATCGCGCCTCTCCTTCCGGGCCCGGCGCCCGTACGGTCAGCATCGACCACCGGGCGGCGGCGTACGAGGCGCCCGCACATCTGCTCTCCCTCGGCCCCCGGTCGATCGCCTGCCTGACCGGTTCCGCCGACCAGGCCGTCGGGGCTGGGCCGACGCACTGCGCACAGCGGGCCTCGACCTGGCCGAGCGGACCGCGATCCGGGCCGCGTTCACCACGGAGGGCGGGATCCGGGGCGCGGACCATCTGCTGCGCTCCACGCACGGCTCTTCGCCGCCCGCCCTGGTCGCGTCCACCGACGCGCAGGCCCGTGGTGTGATCGCCGCAGCCGGAAGACAGGGCCTGAGGGTTCCGGATGATCTCGCGATCACCAGCGTCGACGGAACGCTGGAGGTCGCGTTCAGCAACCCGCCGCTCACCTCCGTACAGCAGCCGTTCGTCAGGCTGGCCGACGTCGCGATCACGGCACTCCTCGACGCGGACCCGGCGGACGAAGCGCATGTCCTCGTCGAGTCCGGTCTACGCATCCGGCGCTCGTGCGGGTGCCCCGCACCCACCGCAGCGGAAGAACCGGCCGGCGCGGAAGAACCGATCAGTACACACGCAAGGGAAGACCATGGAGTACATCTCACCCGCTGAACAGCTCGCGGGTATCACCCAGGAGCCCTGGGGCCTGGCCCGCAACGAGCTTGAGCAGGCCGCCGAATCCGGCAAGGACGTCACCGCGTTCCGCGAACGGCTCTCGCGCCTCGCACCCGACGACGAAGCGCTCCTGCTGGAACTGTACGAGGAGATCCTCGCCGCACCGGCCCCCGCCGACTGGCCCTACTTCGAGGGCTCGGACCTGGACGACATCCTGCGCGAGTCCCCCGCCGACCACCGCGAGGCCGCCGTGCCCGAGCGGCTCGCGGACCGCATGCGCGGCGCGTGGTTCGGCCGGATCGCGGGCAACATGGTCGGCAAGCCCGTGGAGATCGGCCCAACCCGGGCCACCATCCGCGCCTACCTGGACAAGACGAACGCCTACCCGCTGACCGACTACGTGCCCTACGCCGACTACTCCGACGTGCGCGATCTGGGCCTGTGGGGCGAGGACTTCTGGTTCACCGGCGCGACCAAGGGGCATGTCCACGGCTCGGTCCGCGACGACGACATCGACTACACGATCCTGGGCCTGCACCTCCTCGAAACATACGGCACCTCCTACACCAGCTGGGACGTGGCCCACGAATGGCTGAGCCGCTTCCCGGCGTACCAGCTCTTCACGGCGGAGCGCGCCACCTACCAGAACCTGGTGCGGGAGATCCCGCTGACGCGGACCGGCGAGCACCACAACCCCTACCGTGAGTGGATCGGCGCGCTCATCCGCGCCGACATCTACGGTTACGTCGCCCCTGGTGACCCGCGCCGCGCCGCCGTCCTCTCCTACCAGGACGCGATCCTCAGCCACCGGGCCAACGGCGTCTACGGCGAGATGTGGGCCGCGGCCCTGATCGCGTCGGCGTTCACCGCGAAGACCGCACAGGAGTCACTCCTCACCTCCCTGGAACACATCCCCACCCGCTCCCGCCTCGCCGAGGAACTGCGCACCGTCCTGGACGACTTCACCACAGGCCTCACCTGGGACCAGAGCATCGACAAACTCGAAGCCCG
Organism: Streptomyces sp. NPDC059477; assembly: GCF_042749375.1. Lineage (NCBI taxonomy): Bacteria > Bacillati > Actinomycetota > Actinomycetes > Kitasatosporales > Streptomycetaceae > Streptomyces > Streptomyces sp. NPDC059477. The sequence continues at coordinate 77,124 of NZ_JBHYUG010000037.1, forward strand.
CTACCCGCGCATGAGCATGGCCCACACCCTCAACAACGCGGGCGCGCTGGCCGCGGCGATCCTATGGGGCGGCGGCGACTTCATGACCACAGTGGCCCTCTCCGTGCAGGCGGGCATCGACACCGACTCCATCGGCGCCACCGCGGGCTCCTGGGCAGGCGCCTTCGCCGGCTACGACGCCCTGCCCGCCCACCTGATCGACCCGCTGGAGGACACCTGCCGCAGCGCCGTCTTCGGCTTCGGCGAATCCAGCATCAGCGGCTACGCCGACCGAACACTGAAGATCGTGACGACCGCGAGCCAGGACACCTGAACCAATCGGCCATCCCCCAAGGCCTGTGGACCGTGACACGGTCCACAGGCCTGGCGCGCCCCGCGTCGGCGCGACTTCTCACCGGGACAGGTCTCCTGGTTCTGACCGCAGGGCCTGCCATGGGGCCAGCACACCGGTCCCTGCCCCTTTAGACATCGTTTCTGTTGGGTTGATCGTTCGTTGAGCGGTGCATGACGGATCTGGTTGGGTGGTTGGTGCCGGATGAGTTGTGGGTGTTGTTCCGGCGGGTGGTGCCGCCGACGGAGAACAGGCGTCCGCAGGGTGGGGGCGAGCGGCGGGCGGGTGATCGGGAGGCCCTGGCCGCGATCGTGTTCGTGGCCACCTCCGGCTGCACCTGGCGGCAGCTCCCGCCGGTGTTCGGTCCG
>NZ_JBHYUG010000038.1:0-1606 GCF_042749375.1 Streptomyces sp. NPDC059477
GGCGGCGCGGGGGGGCGGGGCCGGGGCGGCGGGCGGGGGGGGGCGGGGGGGGGGGGGGGGGGGGGGGGGGGGCTGGTCGCGCAGTTCCCCGCGCCCCTCAAGACAAAAGACAGCTGCGGGCAACGCCCGTCTTTTAGGGGCGCGGGGAACTGCGCGAACGGCCACGACGCACGGAGAGCCGCCGATCGGTCACCGGCCCGGCACTCTCCCCGCGCGCCCCACCCCACGTCACCCCAACCGGTCGAGGAACGGCTCGATCGCTGTCCGCCAGGACGTCGGCTGGTCGTAGTGGACGAGGTGGCCCGCGTCGGAGACCTCCGCGTACTCGCCGAGCGGCAGCACCCGCACCATCTCCTGCGCCTCCGCGCGTCCCAGTTCGCCGTCCAGTCCGCGCACGACCAGGGTGGGGCAGCGCACGGACGACAGTTCGTCCCAGTGCGCGTCGTACACCCAGGTCTCGCGGGACTTCAGCATCTGCTCCGGCTCGAAGACCGGCCGCCAGCCGTCGGCGGACTCGTGCATGACCTCGGCGTAGAACTCCCCGCGCGCCGGATTGGGGCGCTCCACCCAGGGGTCGTCCTCGCCGAACCACTTCCGTACGTCCGCGATCGTCGCGAACGGCAGGGGCCAGGACCGGAACCAGTCGTCCCACTCCCGCTGCGAGGCCGCGCCCAGCGCCGACGCCCGCATGTCGCAGATGATCAGCCCGCGCACCAGATCCGGCCGTTTCGCGGCCAGCTGCCATCCGGTGAGCGCCCCCATGGCGTGCCCGATGAGCACGACCGGCGCGAGCCCGAGCTGCTCCAGCGCCGCCTCGGCGTCCTCGACATACGCCTCCCGGGTGAACACGGCCCGTGGCGGCTTCTCGCTCTGCCCGTGCCCCCGCTGGTCGAGAGCCACCGCGCGATGCCGCTCGGCGAGCCAGCGGGCGGTCGAGGTCCAGTGCGAGGCCCGGCCCATCAGGCCATGGAGTAACAGCACGCCGGGCGAGCCGGCACCGCCGGTATCGGCTCCCTCGATGGCCCCGCTGTCCCCGCGCGGCTTCGCGGGGTCGCCGAATTCCCAGGCGGCCAGGCGTACGCCGTCCGTACCGGTCACGTCGATGCGCCGCACCATTGGTCCTGGTACCCCCCAAGCTCCGCTCGGCCCGCCCGCTGCCCTTCGAAGGGGGGCGGACCTGTCCACCGCGTCCTGCCTGCCGTAGTACCGCTTTCCTGTTTCCTGCCGGTGTCCGGACCCACCGTGTCACGGACCGCTGAGTCTCCGTGTCACCGGGTCACGGGTTACGGGTCACCGACGGAATCACCCGCAGACTATCGAATGCGTATTCGAGAATGGCGCTCGGGCGGGCAATACCCCTCGTTCGAGTGACCCCCCGCCAGGAATGATCGCCGCGGCCCAGGGGAGATCTTCTGCGGGAGGCGGACCGCTCGGGGAAACCGGTCCGCGGGGACGACCCTGGGAGCTCGGGGCTCCGGGTCGACACAGGGGAGGACAGTCCCCCGCGCCCCCCCCCCCGCCCGGGCGGTTGTAGGGAGCTGGCCGGGGCGGGCCCCCACCCCCCCCCCCCCCCCGCCCCACACTCCCACCCCAACCCACAGAGCCG
>NZ_JBHYUG010000038.1:1616-25849 GCF_042749375.1 Streptomyces sp. NPDC059477
CAGTCCGTGCACATCGGGCAGATGGAGGTCCAGGAGGAGCAGATCGACCGGGTCGCGGGGCCGCCCGCGCCGCCCCGCCCCCCCCCGGGCCCGGGGGCCTTTTGTCTGTCCAGCTGTGTGTCCGGCACATCCGCCCACCCCCCGCCGGTCATATGCCTCACGCGACAGCGTGTCACGGGGAACCGTCACCGCGCTGCCCTTCCGCACGGCCCGACCGGGATTTGACGCAACGATGGGAAACGGGTCCCGGCCGGGCGGCAAGTGCCGTCCGGCGCCGGGGAGTTGGCGGCCTCCGTCGGCCCCTGAGGCTCAGCGCTTGGCGACGAAGACGTGCGACGCGACGTCCGACTCCAGCTCCGCCGCCTCGCCGCCGCTGCCGACCAGGACCCCGCCCGCGGACTCCGTCACGCTCACCACCGAGCCGGGCTGCACACCCGCGCGGCGCAGCGTGTACATCAGCTGGGCGTCCGTCTGGATGGGCTCGCCGATACGGCGGACCACGACCGTCTTGCCCTCCAGGCCCGGGTCGAGGTCGGCCAGCGAGACCATGCCCTCGTCCAGGAAGGGATCGGCGCCGTCCTTCTCGCCCAGCTCCTCCAGGCCCGGGATGGGGTTTCCGTACGGCGACTCGGTGGGGTGGCGCAGCAGCTCCAGGACGCGGCGCTCGACCGCCTCGCTCATCACGTGCTCCCAGCGGCACGCCTCGGCGTGGACCTGCTCCCACTCCAGGCCGATCACGTCCACCAGCAGGCACTCGGCCAGCCGGTGCTTGCGCATCACGCGCGTGGCCAGCCGGCGGCCCTCGTCGGTCAGCTCCAGGTGCCGGTCGCTCGCCACGGACACCAGGCCGTCGCGCTCCATCCGCGCCACCGTCTGGCTGACCGTCGGGCCGCTCTGGTCGAGCCGCTCGGCGATCCGGGCGCGCATGGGGACCACACCTTCCTCCTCCAGTTCGAGGATGGTGCGGAGATACATCTCCGTCGTATCGATCAGTCCGGACATACGTGCCCCTCGATTAGCTCTGCCGGAGGCTCGACGGCTCCCCGGAACATGCGCTGGCCCTGGACTCAATTCTGACGCATACCACTGACATCCGTGCCGCGCCGAAGGAACGGGTCCGTGGCGGGGACCCCGTGACCGCCACCACCGTACGCGCACGGCCGCCGTCGCCGTATTGACACGGCGTTGGTCCAGACCGCACGGTGATCCGCGACACAGGGTCAGGCACCGCGAGAGTGAAGGGGCTCTGCATGGGTGACGGCAAGCTTGCCGACCAGTACTTCGACGCCGCGATCGACCTGCTGCGGCAGGTGCGGGACGAGGGCGCGGAGGCGGTCACGGCCGCCGGGACGCTCATCGCCGACACCGTCGCCTCGGGCGGGCGGCTGTTCGCGTTCGGCGCCGGCCACTCCTCGCTCGCCGCGCAGGACATCGTGTACCGCGCGGGCGGGCTCGCCCTGATGAACCTTCTGACGGTGCCGGGGGTCGTCGGCGTCGATGTGATGCCCGCCACACTCGGGTCGGCGCTGGAGCGGGTGGACGGCCTCGCCGCGGCCGTCCTGGACTCCTCGCCGCTGCGCTCGGGCGACCTCCTGGTGATCATCTCGCTGTCGGGGCGCAACGCGCTGCCCGTCGAGATGGCGCTGAACGCCCGCGCGCTGGGCGTCCGTGTGATCGGCGTGACCTCGGTCGCCTACACCGAGCAGACCACGTCACGCCACTCCTCGGGCACGTACCTCAAGGACCACTGCGACATCGTCCTCGACTCGAAGATCCCGGTCGGCGACGCCGAGCTGACCCTGGCGACCGTCCCGGCCCCCTTCGCCCCCGCGTCCACCGTCGTCACCACGGCCCTCCTCCAGGCCGTCATGGCCACCGCCGCCGGCTCCCTCGCCGACCGCGGCATCGAGCCGCCCCTCCTGCGCTCCGGCAACGTGGACGGCGGCCACGACTGGAACCGGCGGGTGATGGAGGAGTACGGGGACCGGATCTTCTACCGGCAGTGAGGCAGGGGAGTGAGGGGCTGGTGACGGGGGCGGGCTGAGCCGCCCGTCACGACCCTTTCGCGGCCGGGAGTGAGCACCTGCGGCAGGGCGGGGCCGTGACGTGCGCGCGGGCGCGTGCCGGGCCCTGCGCGGCCAGGGCTTCGGGGCAGGGCATCCGGCGGGGCATCCGGCGGGGCCGAGGGCTCGCCATCGACGGCCCGGACGTCCTGCGGCCATGGCCGGTACGCGCGAAGGCGCGGGGGTTCCGACCGGCCAGTCGCCCCGGCCGACCCCGGCGAACCCGTACGCCGGTCGTCACCAGGTGCCGGGCGGGCGCACCGGAGGCCGTCCCTCACCTCGGCCCGGAGTCCCCGCCCCCCGGCTCGCGTATCGCGCCCGAAAGGTCCAGGGACGTCGCTATGCGGACGGCGACGTCCTCCGCGTAGGTGCTGTCGGTGCGTTCGAACTGGGTGCGGCCGGGGCCGCGCAGGAACGTTACGACGCCCAGCGTGCGGCCTCGGCTGCGCAGGACCGCGCACAGCGCGTGGACGGAGTCGGCGGGCCACTGGCGGGTCAGGGCCCAGGTGCGGGCCTGATCGGCGGACACCGCACCCGCGCCCGCGCGGACCGAGCCCGAGCGTTCGACGCACTGGAGGGCCGGGTGGCCCGGCGCGTAGCGGGCGGGCAGGCCCGCCTGGCCGCCGAAGCGGCTGGGGCCCGGCGTGCCGGTGGGCGTCTCGGCGATCCGGACCAGGCGGATCGCACCGGGTCCGGCGGCCGTGGCGTCGGCGAGGGGGCCGCCCGCGACCCGGTCGATCAGGGCGTGGTCGGCGAAACCGGCGAGGGCGAAGTCCAGGTGGACGGTCGCCGCCTCGGCCGGGTCCTCGCACTCGGCGGCGGCGCGCGCCGCGCGGTGCAGCTGATTGGTGCGGAAGCGCAGGAGCGCGGCCTCCTGCTCGCCCTGCTTGGTCTCGGTGACGTCCTGGAACAGCCAGCCGACCCCGAGCGGCACCGGCTCCTCGGCGAGCGGCGAGGCCAGCCGCAGGAAGCCGCTGCGCCAGCAGCGCCGGCGCTCTCCCTCGGGGGTGCGGACGGTCACCCAGATCTCGGCGGGCGCGGGCGGCGCGCCCTCGGCCAGCACATGGGTGAAGGCGCTCTCCAGCTCCTCCACGCCGGTCCCCAGCAGTTCGCCCAGCGGACGGCCCAGCAGGGTCGTACGGCCGCTGCCGAGCGCCCGCGCGGCGTGCGCGTTGACCACGGCGGGCCGCAGGTCGACGTCGACCAGGACGACACCCCAGCTCGCGTCCTCGAACAGGGCCTCGCTCAGCGCGATGGACCGCTCCAGGTCGATCTGGGCGTGCACCTCGCTGAAGGCGCAGTACACCCCGGCGGGCTTGCCGTCGGGGCCGCGCACGGCCGCGGACTGGGTGCGCACCAGGACCCGGCCGCCGTCCTTGGTGAGCAGCGCGAACTCGTGCACCTGCCGGCCGGGGGCGTGCATGGCCGCCAGCAGGCGGCTCTCGACCTCCTCGGCGTCCGCCGCGCGCACCGCCCAGCCGGCGAAGCCGTGCCGCCCCACCGCCTCGGCCGCGGTCCAGCCGAGAATCCGCTCGGCCTCGCGGTTCCAGTGGGTGACCACGCCGTCCTGGTCGAACGCGCACAGCGCCGCGTCCATGCCGTCCAGCAGGGCGGCGAGCAGATCCGGGCCGTGGGTGCCCCCGGGACCACCGGGCCCGGCCCCGGACTCGGCTCCGGCCCCGGATCCGGACCCGGGACCGTCCGGGCCGAGTTCGTCCGTAGCCCCACTACGCCGGGAAGCACTCATCTGGAACCCCCTGCACGTTGGCGTCCGCACGAACGGCGCGTCGGTTCGCTCACTGGCAATCATTCAACTCGAACGTGATGCAGCACACATCCGGTTCCCACAAGATTGCGGGGAATCGTTGTACGCCGGAAATGCGTGCCCCGCCCCTCATGGTGCTACGCCTGTCCGCCGCAGGTCGACCCACTCCTCGTGTTCCCCAGGAAGCACATAGCGTTCGCTCTCCACGAATCCCCGCGCGGCGGCGAACCGCAGCCCGTCCGTGTTGGCCGCCAGCACCACCGTCGCGATCGCCTTCGCGCCCTGCCCGCGCGCGTGCGTGACGCCGTGGTCGTAGAGGGCCTGCCCGATCCCGCGTCCGCGGTACGCGGGCAGCACCCGGGCGATGACGGTGGCCACGCCCTCGTCGTCCGGCGGGCGGACGGTCGAGCAGCCGACGAGTACGTCCCCGAGGTACGCGTTGACCAGCCGGTACCGCTCGGCGCGTTCCCGTACCTCGTCCGGGGTCAGGGCGGCCGGCGGCACGATCGCGTCGTGCACCTGGCGCCACTGCTCGCGCATCGCCTCTCCGGCGACGGTCGTGAGGCGCAGGCCGGAGACCGGGCCGCGCCGCGCGTCCACCTCGATCTCGATCCTCATCCGGGTGTCGGCGAGCCCGCACACCATCATCGTCGCCGCCGGACGCACCGGGCCGAAGACCGCCCGCAGCACCGGCCAGCACGGCTCGAAGTCCTCCCGCGCGGGCAGCAGATAGCGCACCCGCACCACGTCCGCGAAGGTGCAGCCGGCCTCCGCGAGGGCGGCGCCGAGGTTGCGCAGGCACTGTTCGGCCTGGGTCACCACGTCGTCGGAGATCGTCATGGTGGCGTAGTCGTAGCCGGTGGTGCCGGACACATGGACCCGGTCGCCGTCCACCACGGCCCGCGCGTACCCGATCCGCTCCTCGAACACGGACCCGCCGAGAATCGCCCGCCGGGTCATCGCCCGGTCCGTCGCTGTCCCCTGGGCTTCCTGTGTCATGGGCCCGACGCTAGATGATCACGCGGCTGTGCCACAGGGGTGGCCCATGGCTCATCAAAGAAATCAAAAAACAGTTGATCGGCGGCCGATCGGGTTCTTAAGGTGGCGAGCACACGAGAAGGGAGGTGGTTCGGCAGATGTATGAGAACCGGACGCGTGAGGTGACTGCGGGCTAGCGGCCCGCCACCACATTTGTGCGGTGCCGGACCAGCACGTGAAAGAAGCGTGCAGCCGGCCCAATCCCAGCAGTCACCCGACCCGCGAGTCGCCGGTAACGTCCGGCCGGCTCCTCCCCGGAGGAACCCGACTCGCGGGTCGTCTGCGTTCCTGGTCCCATCGGGTTCCGGGTCCCCTCGGATCCGGGGCGCCCTCCCGGATCCTCCGGCGCGGGCCTCAGCCCGTGATGTCCGTCCAGCCCTCGATCTCGCGCGGGTCGCGCGTGCCGGGGCCGATGTAGCGGGCCGAGGGGCGGATGAGGCGGCCGGTGCGCTTCTGCTCCAGGATGTGCGCGGACCAGCCGGCCGTCCGGGCGCAGGAGAACATCGACGTGAACATGTGCGCCGGGACCTCGGCGAAGTCCAGGACGATCGCCGCCCAGAACTCGACGTTGGTGGCCAGGATCCGGTCCGGACGGCGGCTGTGCAGTTCCGCCAGGGCCGCCTTCTCCAGGGCCTCGGCGACCTCGAAGCGCGGGGCCCCCAGCTCCCGGGCGGTGCGGCGCAGGACGCGGGCGCGCGGGTCCTCGGCCCGGTAGACCCGGTGGCCGAAGCCCATCAGGCGCTCGCCCTGGTCCAGGGTCCTGCGGACGTACGCCTCGGCGTCCCCGGTGCGCTCGATCTCCTCGATCATGTGCAGGACCCGGGAGGGGGCGCCGCCGTGCAGCGGGCCGGACATGGCGCCCACCGCCCCGGAGAGGGCGGCGGCCACGTCGGCGCCGGTGGAGGCGATGACGCGGGCGGTGAAGGTGGACGCGTTCATGCCGTGCTCGGCGGCGGAGGTCCAGTAGGCGTCCACGGCGGCGATGTGGCGCGGGTCGGGCTCGCCCCGCCAGCGGATCATGAACCGCTCGACGACCGACTGCGCCTTGTCGATCTCCCGCTGCGGGACCATGGGCAGGCCCTGGCCACGGGCCGACTGGGCGACGTACGACAGGGCCATCACGGCGGCGCGCGCGAGGTCCTCGCGGGCCTGCGCCGCGTCGATGTCCAGCAGCGGTTTCAGGCCCCAGACCGGGGCGAGCATGGCGAGCGCCGACTGCACGTCGACACGGATGTCACCGGAGTGCACGGGGATGGGGAACGGCTCGGCGGGCGGCAGACCGGGATCGAAGGCGCCGTCGACGAGCAGGCCCCAGACATTGCCGAACGAGACATGGCCGACCAGATCCTCGATGTCGACACCGCGGTACCGGAGGGCACCGCCCTCCTTGTCGGGTTCGGCGATCTCCGTCTCGAACGCGATGACTCCTTCTAGCCCGGGTACGAAGTCGGACATCAGGCGGCTCCTCGGATGTGGACGACAGACGGATGGGACGACAACTGGGCTGCTGCGGGTGCGGGTGAGGCTGCGGATGGTGCGGAGCGATCTCTCGCTGGGGTACGCAGGCAGGCGGCGTCCGCCGGATCCACGGTCCGTCTCTGGGACTCGCGGTCCTGGGCGCCACCTTGGTGATGCCCCGTGCGGCCGGGGGTCATGTCATCCAACCGGACGGCAACAGCACGATATCCCCGAGTGCCACCTTTGGGGAGAGTGCGCGGCACTGAGTGCCACTCCGTGACCAAGGACACCGTACGGGCGACGAGGGCGATGGGGCAGGATGACCGCGTGACCGACCCTGATCTCGATCCCGCCGCGATGCGCGAGCAGTACCGGGCCGAGGGCCTTGACGAGGGCGAGCTGGCCGCGACCCCCGTGGCGCAGTTCGCGCGCTGGTTCCGGCAGGCGGCGACGGAGGCCGGGCTGTTCGAGCCGAACGCGATGGTGGTGTCCACGGCCGACACGGAGGGCCGCCCCAGCTCCCGTACGGTCCTGCTGAAGCACTTCGACGAAGAGGGCTTCGTCTTCTACACCAACTACGGCTCGCGCAAGGCCCGCGACCTCGCCGCGAACCCGCACATCTCGCTGCTCTTCCCCTGGCATCCGATGGCCCGGCAGGTCATCGTCACGGGCACGGCCCGGCGCACCGGCCGCGACGAGACCGCCGGGTACTTCCGCACCCGGCCGCACGGCTCCCAGCTCGGCGCCTGGGCCAGCGCCCAGTCCTCGCCGGTCGCCGGCCGCGCCGAACTCGACACGTCCTACGCCGAGCTGGCCGCCCGCTATCCCGAGGGCGAGCAGGTCCCGGTGCCGCCGCACTGGGGCGGTTTCCGGGTGACGCCCGAGTCGGTGGAGTTCTGGCAGGGCCGCGAGAACCGGCTGCACGACCGGCTGCGGTACGTGGCCCGGCCCGACGGGACCTGGCGGGTGGAGCGGCTGGCGCCCTGAGCGGGAGCGGTCCCGCCGCCGGAACCCCCGCTACCGCCGGAACCCCCGCTACCTCCGGACCGCCCGCGTCAGCGGTGCCGTCCCAGTTCCCGCTCCACGATCTCCCCCCACTGCGCCACCACCCGCTCCCGGCGCGGTCCGTCGTCCGTGAGGAGGTTGGCCAGGCCCAGGCCACGGGCCATGTCCAGCAGGCCCTGGACGGTCTCGCGGACGCCGGGGCGGGTCTCGTCGGCGGCGAGGAGATCGACGGCTATGCGGTGGGTCTCGCGGCCGACGCGGGCCTCCAGTTCGGTCACCCGGGCCCGTAGCTGCTCCTCGTCGGAGGCGGCGACCCACAGGTGCAGGGCGGCGCGGAAGAGCGGGCCGGTGTAGAGGTCGACCAGCGCGGCGACGACCGCGCGGCGGTCCCCGGACGCCCCCTCGGGGAACAGGGCGCGCAGGGCGACCGAGCGTTCCTCGGCGACGTACTCGACGGCCGCCGTGAACAGGTCCTCGCGGGTCGGGAAGTGGTGCTGGGCCGCGCCGCGCGAGACTCCGGCCCGCTCCGCGACGACGGAGACCGTGGAGCCCGCCCAGCCGTGCTCGGCGAGACAGGAGACGGCCGCCTCCAGGAGCCGTTGCCGGGTCGCGCGGCTGCGGTCCTGCTTGGGCACCCGGTCGACCGTGCCCGCACCGCCACCGACACCGCCGCTGCTGTCTTCTCTGCCACCCATGCCGCTCACCTCCGCGCCGACCCCGTGTCGCGTGTTCTCACAGCACCCATGACGGATCCCGTCGTGCCAGGAAGGCCGTCATCCCCTCGCGGGCCTGCGGGGAGGCGAACAGCCGGGCCGAGAGCGCGGTCACGGTGTCCGCGTCCCGGTCGAAAGCTTCCTGCACCCTAGCCGTGAGCAGCCGTTTGGTCTCCGCCAGAGCCTGTGGCTCCGAGCGCCGCAGCCCGTCCAGGACCGGATCGAGTACGGCGTCCACGTCCGTCCCGTACGCCGTCACCAGCCCGATACGGGCCGCCTCGGCGGCGTCGAAACGCTCCCCGGTGAGGTAGTAGCGGGCCAGGGCGCGCGGGTCGGTGCGCGGGAGGAGGGGGAGCGAGATCACAGCGGGGGCGACCCCGATCCGCACCTCGGTGAAAGCGAACGTCGCGGTGTCCGAGGCGGCGGCGATGTCACAGGCGGCGAGGAGTCCGAGGCCGCCCGCGCGGACATGCCCGGTGACCCGGGCGACGACCGGTTTCGGCAGGTCGACCAGTGCCCGCAGCAGGGCGACCAGCGCGGTGGGCGCGGGCGGGTCGCGCAGGTCGGCGCCCGCGCTGAAGGTGGTGCCGGTGTGGGTGAGGACCACCGCGCGCACGTCGTCGTCCCGGCCGCACTCGGCGAGCGCGTCGGTGAGTTCGCCGACCAGGGCCGCCGACAGGGCGTTGCGGTTGCCCGGCGAGTCCAGGGCGAGCGTGGCCACGCCCTGGGCGCGGGTACGGACGATCAGCGTCATCGGCGTTCCCTCAGTTCACGGCGGAGGATCTTGCCGGAGGCGGCGCGGGGCACCCCGGCGGTGAAGGTCACACCGCGCACCCGCTTGTAGGGCGCGACGCGTTCGGCGACGTACATCATCACCTCGCCCTCGGAGAGTCCGGCGGCGGACGGCTGGCGCACCACGTAGGCGTGCGGGACCTCGTTGCCGGTCTCGTCGGGGGCGCCGATGACGGCCGCGTCCGCGATGCCGGGGTGGGTGAGGAGCAGGGCCTCCAGTTCGGCGGGGGCGACCTGGAAGCCCTTGTACTTGATGAGTTCCTTGACCCGGTCGACGACGTACAGCCAGCCGTCCTCGTCGACATGGCCGACGTCCCCGGTGTGCAGCCAGCCATCGGGGTCGATCATCGCGGCGGTGGCGTCGGGGCGGCCCAGGTAGCCCTTCATCACCTGCGGGCCCCGGAAGAGGATCTCGCCGGACTCACCCGGGCCGAGGTCCCTGCCGGGGCCGTGCGGATTGTCGGGGCCATCGGGATCGTCCGGGTCGTCCGGGTCGTCCAGGGAGATGATCCGCATCTCGGTGTTGGGGATCAGCTTGCCGACGGTGCCGGGCGGGGCCTCGTGCATGGCGGCCAGGGGGACGACATGGGTGCCCGGGGAGAGTTCCGTCATGCCGTACGCCTGGCCGACCGGCGGCAGGTTCAGCCGGTGCGCGCAGGCGGCGGCGAGGCTCGCGTCCAGGGGTGCGGCGGCGCTGATGACGTACCGCAGGGAGGAGAGGTCGTAGTCGGCGACCCTCGGGTGCTTGGCGAGGGCGAGGACGATCGGCGGGGCGACGTACAGGCCGGTGATGCGGTGGTTCTGGATGGCCGCGAGGAAGGTCTCCAGGTCGAAGCGGGGCAGTACGACGACGGTGGCGCCCTGCCGCAGGGGGGCGTTCATGAGCGCGGTGAGGCCGTAGATGTGGGTCAGTGGGTCTAAAGGACACGCGAGCATCGGGCCCCCTCTCTGTGCGCTGATGTGCGACTTTCAGAGAGTGGCAGCGTGCGCGGAATCAATCAAGCGCGCATGCATGATTCGTGCTCTAGCGGTCGGCCCAAGGATCGGGCTCCCAGACGGGGTGAATCTCGTACGCGATGTTGAGGCGCCACTGTGCGCCCTCTTGGCTCTTGGCGCCGGTCATCACCACGCGTCGGATCACTTGGCGCAGAAGGGCGTTTTTCTCAACGTCCATGATCGTGTCCCACTCGGCGAGCAGGCCGACGACAAGGGGGCGGAAGTCGGCGCGGTCGGGGGTGGCCTCGACCTCGGCGAGCGATTGCAGATCCTTGACAAGTGCTCCCTTGCGGCCGAGCAGTTGGTCACGGACACGGGCGAACGTGTCCTCGGGATACTTCTCGGGGTCGAGGGCGTGTTGCGTGACGAGCCGGTCGAGTGCGTCATCGATCTTTGCGAGTTCGGCCTGTGTGCGGGCCCGCGACTCGGCGGCCTGCGCCCGAGGGTCGGGCGGCGCGGTGCGTTGTACGGGAACCGCAGGCGCCTGGTCGATGCCCTGGGCAACGTCGCGGGCGAGCCAGTCGCGCACTTCGCGTTCCACTTCGTCACGGCGGACGTACAGACCAGGGCCGCACGCCGACTTGCCCTTGTTCTTGTGGTTGTAGCAAACGAACGTATGGCCTCGAATCCATCCGCCCTCCGGGTCGCGGCCGGATCGTGCAACGGCGGTGCCGCGGCAGTGCCCACAGCGACCGAGGGCGGTGGTTGTGTAGGTCGCCGCACGCGCTCGCGGGGGTGTTGCCCTCACCTCTTTCCGGTGGGCTTGGTACTCCTGCCACTGGTCGGGGGTGATGAGTGCCGGTTGGGCACCGGCTATGTAGATCATGCGGCCGAACTTGCAGGTGGAAAAGTGGTCCTGCCCTAGCTTGCAGGTGCATTCGGGGTCATGGACGCGGAGCAGGCCGGCGCCGAACCCTGAGTCTAGGTACCGCTGAACGGTGTTGACCGCCCACCGGTTGCCGCGGGTGGTGGGGATTCCCATTTCGTCGTTGAGCCAGTGTGCAAGAGTGGCGAACCCTTCGCGGGCGATCTTGCGTTCGTAGAGTTCGGTGCCGACGGGGCCGAGGTCGGGGTGTCGTTCGTAGCGTTCCTCTTGCAGCCGGATTCCGCCGGGCGCCTCGGGGTCGGGGACGCGTCGCGGGTGCCAGATGTAGCCGAACCGCGGTCGGCCGGTGGCGGGGAGTTTGAGCGCGCGCCGGTGGGCGTGCGTTTCTTTCCACTGCTCGCCGGCGCGGTCGGACTCGAACACGGCGAGGTCAAAGAGGATGGCGCGGTTGAAGCGGCCGACGGCCGTTCGGGCGTCAACCTCTTCGGTGGCTGAGGCGAGTTGGCCGCCGGCGTGTTCGAGTCGGGCGAGGTTTACGGCGATGCCGAGATCGTTACGCCCGAATCGGCTGAACTTCCATACTGCGATGCCGACGGGTTCCGCCCGTTCGACTTGCTCGATGCCCTGCATGATCTTGCGCCGGAAGTTCCGGCCGGTGGCGTCGAGGTCGACAATCCAGCCGACGATGCGGCGCCCGGTCCGCTTGGCCCATGCGTTGATGGCCGTTTCTTGCAGTTCGGGGCTGATCTTCTCCTCTTTCCAAGTTGAGACGCGGATGTACCCGAGCCAGGGTTCGCCGATATGCGGCGAAGCCTGGAACGTTGGCGGTATCAGGAGGTCGGTCACTGTGCCTTCCGTTCGACTGGTCGGACTAAGTTCGGGCGAAGTGTGATCACGTTGCCCGCGTCCTGCTCGGTGCGGTCCTCCCGGTGACCCGGTTCGGGCGGGGTGGGTGCGTCGAGCAGGCCGCGGGCGACATGGTCAAGGGCGCGAACGTATCCGGCGCGGTCGGCGTCGGCGATCTGGTCGGCCGTGGCTTGCTGGGAGTTGTGCACGGTGCGGACGATGAGCAGCGGAACGGCGGTAAGGGTGATGTACAGCCCGGCCTGCCACAGGGGGTCGTTATCTCCGAGCAGGCCGAGTACGCCCGCGGACTGTCCCACCATGAGCAGGAGTACAGCGAGTGCGGGCGTGAGTCGGTGGGTCACTTGCGGTGCCTCCGTGCGTCAGTTCTCGGCGGCGCGTCCCTTGCGGTTTCTGGCGCGGCGCCTGATCAGGAACTCGGCTGTGTTGACGAAGTGTTCGAGGTCGTCGGGATCGTCAATGCCCATTTCTGCGGCGGCCTGTTCCGGGGTAATGGGGCCGTCGGGGCGTGGGGCGGGGTTCTGAACGGCGGCTAGCTCAGGGCGACTGAGGACGCCGGCGGCGACCAGCACCTCGGCGAGCGGAACACCGAGCGCGCTCGCGAGAGCTTCGAGAACCTTGATGTCCTGCGCGCCCTGCCCGTTGAGAATGCGGCTGATCGTCGCGGCACCAATGCCCGAGTCGGCGGCAAACCGGCCTTGGCCCCCACCCCTGGGGCGCATGTCGTAGTCCCGGCGTTCGAGTTGATCGCGAAGCCATCGCGCGAACTCGGCGGGGGTAGCCCGATCGTTCCCCTGCGGGTTGCTCTGTTCCATGGATGGAACATACCGCGCGTGGACGATTCCAGCTACGCGCACTTATGAACCTGTCCTGAACGCACACTTTTGGCACGGTTCACCCCCCTGAACTGCGGCGATGGGTTCGAACAGGCGTCCGATTCTTGTCGGGCATATGCCAGGTGTCAACGACATTCAGGAAGTACTTTCCTGTGCATTTGTTTCGACCCACCCGTCACAGGAGCATGTTAATGTTCCATCCATGGAAGGAATCAGACCATCCAGGGATGGAGGTTGCCCATGTATGACCGCGCCGCCTTGATCGCCGCCGCCCGACAAGCGGGGGACCGCACTCCGTCAGACACGGCAAGACGGTTGAAGGTTGCCCGAACCACCGCATGGCGCCTGTGGCACGGTCACACAGCCCCAAGTGCCAACGTAGCCGCGGCAGTTGAAACGCACTACGGCGTTTCCGCCGGGCAGCTGGTCAAGCGAGCCGCCGCATGATCGGCGATGTGATCCCCCGCGAGCAGGCGTTCGCCAATGCCCGCCGGGTCCTCGACGCAGCCCGCTACCGCCGCGACCGCGACCGCGCCGCCGGTCGCCTCGCCCCCGAGGTCGAACTGATCTTGCGCCGCCTCGAACGCAGCCAGCGCCGGCAGGCGCCCGCCGTCGAGGAGCACCGCGCCGCCGCCTGAAAGAGCGGAGGGCCGCCCGGATTGCGCCCGGACGGCCCTCCCGACCGAACCCCGAGAGGTACCGATCGTGAACACCCCTGAGCGTACCGCCGCCGCACCGAGCGCGGACGCCGACAAGCACGCCACCCGCACGGCTGTGATCGCCCGGCAGCTGGACCAGATCGCCCCCGGCACCGTGCGCGTGCGGACCGCCCCTGTACGGACCGAACGCGACGGCGAGCAGCGCCTCACGACGTGGGTCGTCCTCGGCGACGCCCTCGGCGGGCCGGTCAAGGCCGACCGCGACGCGCACCGCGCCGCCCGCGGCCTGCTGCTGCGGATGTTCCCCGCCGCCGACTGGTCGCGTCCGCAGGTCTACGACGCGATCACGGGCGCCCTCGCCGTCGACACGCCGGTCATGCCCGAGGAGCTGCGCCGATGATCCGCCCGACGCTCACCGCCGACGGCCTCGCCGTACGTCTGCCGATCGCCGACCGTGCCGAGCAGCTGCTCGACGCCCTCGCCATCGCGTACGCCGCCGACCCCGAAACGGTCGGCCACCTGCTCACGCACCACGGGGCGAACGTCGTCCGCCTCGATCACGCCGTCGTGAGCGAGGACATGCCCGAGCACGAGCGCGCCATGCGCGCCGCCGAGGCCGACGGGAGCCGCGAGGCCCTGCTCGCCGAGGCGCCGCCCGCCGACAACCTCGACGACCTACTCGGCCCCGACGACGCGCTCACCCTCGCCCGTCGTATCGCCCGCCTCGCCGTGTACGTCGACCCCCGCGTCAGTCGGATCACGCGCCGCCTCGCTGCACGCATCCGCAACGTAGCTTGCCCCGGCAGAGGTGAGGCCGCGTGAGTCTCACCCTCGAAACGGTCGGGAAGCTGCTCGCCGAGCGGGCCGTCGAGATGGTGCCGGGACAGCTCGCCATCGAGGAGGGCAACGCGCTGCGCGTCGGTTCGCTGTGCTCCGGGTACGGCGGCCTCGACATGGCCGTGTGCGACGTCCTCGGCGCGTCCGTGGCGTGGCACTGCCAGTACGAACCCGGTGACAAACACCAGTACGCCGCGCGCATCCTCGCCCATCACTGGCCCGACGTCCCAAACCACGGCGATATCACGGCCGTTGACTGGTCGGAGGTCGAGCCGGTCGACGTCCTCACCTCTGGTTTCCCCTGCACCGACGTGAGCCTCGCGGGCAAACGCGCGGGCCTGATCGGCGACACCGTCATACCCGCTGGAGTCCTGCTGTGCGGGAACTGCCGTTGGGGCGACCACGACCTCACGACGTGCGAGGCCGCCGCGCCGTCCGGCGCCGTTCCCTCGCGCTTGTCCGGTGTGGTGGCCGCCGCCGCGGTCGCCGAACTAAACGCCCGCGACCTCGCCGACCCGTCGGGCCCACCGCCCGAGCGCGTGATCAAGGGGACCCGGTCCGGCCTGTGGTTCCACGTCGCGCACGCCATATCCGTACTCCGACCCCGATTGGTGGTGATCGAAAATGTCCGCGGGCTTCTCTCGGCCAAGGCCGTTCGCGGTGTGGGACCCGACAGCCCGCCTGTGGATGCAGACGGCGGAGACGCCGACACTCTTCGAGCTATCGGCGCCGTACTCGGCGACTTGGCCGACCTCGGGTTCGATGCGGAATGGCACGTGCAGCGCGCATCCGACGTCGGGGCACCTCACCAGCGTGAGCGCGTTTTCATCATCGCGTGGCCTGCTGCCGACCCCGACCACGAGCGAGTGGAACGGACCGGGAGCCCCGGACGGGAACCGCAACGACACCTTGCGGGCGCGCATCGCGCAGCTACCGACGCCCCTCGCGAGGGACAGCCAGGGGAGGGGGTTCCCGGACGGCCTACCGGCCGTCGTGCGGCTGCTCAAGACTCCGACGGCCTCACTCGGGACGAGTGGCGGATCGCAGCACCCGGCCAAGAGGAAGGGGGGCGGGCACGGTCCGACGCTCGCGGACGAGGTCGAACACCTGCTACCGACTCCGACCGTGGCCGACTCCCGGGGGACCAGGAACCGGCGGACGGACGGAACGCCGTACCGCGACGGGAACGGGAACGGGAAGACGTTGACGGACGCGGCAACGCTGCTCCCGACCCCGCGGGCGAGCGACGGCACGAAGGGGAGCCCGAACCAGAAGCACGGGGACGGGACGCCGACACTGGCGAGCGCGGCAGCGTCGATTACGGCCAGTACACCCACGCCGTTGCACGGTGGGAAGCGATCACGGGCCGACCGGCACCCCGGCCAACTGACGATCGAGGCCGCCTGACCCCGGCGTTCGTCGAGTGGATGATGGGTTTGCCCCTCGGCCACATCACGGCCGTGCCGGGCCTGTCCCGCCCCGCCCAGCTCAAGGCGTTGGGGAACGGCGTCGTGCCGCAGCAGGCCGCGTACGCGCTGCGGTTCCTGCTGCACCGCGCCGGGATCGCCGCACGGTTCGGACTGGCCGCATGAGCGCCGGTACGCCCGTGCGGGGCGTTTCCGTCGACCTCGCCCTCGCGTTCCTCAAGCGCACCCGCGAAACCGAGGGCGGACACCGCGAGTGGACCGGCACCCCCGCCAAGGGCGGGGGCCGGTTCCAGCACAAGGGCACGTCGTACACCGCGTTTCAGGCCGCGTTCATCCTGTGGCACGGGCGGGCCCCGGCCGGCAACGCCTCGCCGTCGTGCGACGTGCCGACGTGCTGCTCGCCCGCCCATGTCGACGACCAGGAGACCCGGAAGCGCGAGCGCGCCGCCCTCGCCGACGTCAAGGGCATGCGGCACCGGCCGCCCAAGTGCGAGCACGACCAGGCGGTACACGGCCGCCACCGTGCCGACGGCCGCCGGTACTGCGCGGAGTGCAACCGGCTTGCCAGCAAGCCGAGTTGTGGGCACGGAAACCCGACGTGCCACGACTCCGAGGTACGGCCGTACCCGTGCGGGCCACGGTGCGAGGAGCACCAGCCGGCCCGGACCCGCCCGTACGTCACCGCCGCCGCCTGAACTGCCCCGGGGCGAGGACGAGCCACCGACGCCCCTCGCCCCGGGCGCCCCATCCGAGGAGCACAACCCCTGTGACCTGGTTCAAAGTCGACGACACGTTTTACGGGCACCCCAAGACGCTCAAGGCCGGTAACGCCGCCGTCGGCCTGTGGGTCAAGGCGGGCGCGTACGCCGCCCAGCACCTCACCGAGGGCATGGTTCCGGGCGTCGTCGCCCAGCTGTACGGCACCGCGCCGCAGGCCCGGAAGCTGGTCGCCGCCGGCCTGTGGCACGAGCACGGCCACACCTGCCCGCACCCGAAGTGCCGGCAGCCGGCCGCCGGCGACTTCTACATGCACGACTTCCTGATCTACAACCCCACTCGCGCGCGCGTCGAGGACGAGCGGGCGAGGTCTGCCGAGCGGCAGCAGCGGGCCCGCGAGCGTGCCGCCGAGCAGCGGACCCAGGAGCGTAATCCGTCCGACCCGTCGGCGAATCGTCCGCGAATCGATGACGATCCGTCGCCCGAAAATCGCGAAACCGGCCCGGATCAGATCGAGTTTCCCGACGACATCGCAGGTCAGGCCAGTACGTCACAGCGTGACGGTATGGACCCGTCACGGTCCCCCCGACCCGACCCGTCCCGTCCTGCTGTACCTCCTTCGGAGGTACAGCCAGCTAGCTACGGCTCGCCCCCCGCCGTCCCGCCGAACCTTCGGCCGTTGCGTGACGCGCTCACCGCGGCCGGCGTCGTTGTCGAGTGGTCGCTCGCCGAGGCGGATTGGTTCCGGCTTGAGGCGATCGTGAAGCGGACCGCCGTTCCCGCCCTGGTCGACCACGCCCGCGAGCAGTGGCGCCGCGCCCGTTCCCGCCCGCGGTCGGTCCGGTACTTCCTGCCCGGCTGGAGTGCGCTCCCGCCCGTTCCCGCCGGGGGCCCGACGTCGCCGGGTGCCGACGTGATCCCGCTCGACGCCGCCCGCCCCGGACGTGTCCAGCGTGCCGCCGATCTGTTCGCCGCCGTCCTCAACTCGCCCGAGGAGCAAACCAGATGACCCGCGAGGAAGTCGCGGCCCTGCTCGCCTACGCCGTGCGCCTCGACCCGCGCACCGCGCCCGACGACCAGGCCGCCGCCGCCGAAACCCTCGACCAGTGGGCCGACCTGCTCGCCGACGTCCCCCCGACCGCGCCGCACCCCAACGGCCGTCACTGGGACGCCGCCCAGGTCGTACGCCACCACATCGCGACCTCGCCGTACCCGGTCAGGCCGTCGGATGTGTCGCGGCCGTGGCACAGCTTCCGCCGTGACGTCGTCGACCGCCACCACGACCCCGTTCCCGCCGCCGACCCGGACGACCCCGAGGCGTACCGCGCCGAACTGGTCGGCACCCGGCACGCCGTCGCGACCGGCGCCTCGACCGCCGCGACGTACCGGGAACTGACCGGCGGCACCCGCGAGGAACGCGACCAGCTCGCCGCCGAACGCCTCGCCGCCCTCGGCGACTACGTCCCCCGCACCGTGGCCGACGCCCTCGCCGAGTTCCGGCCCCGCCGCGCCGAGCGCGACCGCCGCGCCGTCGAGGGACTGCCCGACCCGCTCGACGTCGCGTGCCCGCATGTGCACTGCCTCGCCCGCGCCGGCGAACCGTGCGTCAACCGCCGCCGCATCCCGCGCCGCACCGCCCACCCCTCGCGCCTCGACCTCGCCACCGCCCGCCGCTACGCCCCGAAGGAGCCGGCCGCATGACCAGCCGCAGGAAGCACCCCGAGCGCGCCCCGCACCGCCGCCGTGCGAGCGCGACCGACCGCACAAAAAACAACAGCGGGTACCGCATCACGGGATCGTGGGACCGGCATCCGGACCGCCCGGCGATCAAGCCGACGCAGGACCGCAAGGCCGCCCGCCGCATCGCCCGGAACATGGCCGAGCAGGGCGCGTACGTGGTCGTCGAGGAGCACAACGGCTACGGCCGGTGGTCGACCTGGTTCGAAGTGGACGGGCCCGCCCTGCTCGCCGAGCGCCGCGCCGTCGAGGAGGAGCAGCGCCGCCGTGCCGCCGAGGAGCGGCACCGCGCCGAGCAGGAAGAGGCCGCCCGCATCGTCGCCGCCGAGAAGTCCGAGCGCGAGCGCGCCAGCCTCGCCCGGCTCATGGTGCGCCCGCCGGTCGCCCGCGAGCAGTGCGGACGACGCGAGGCCCGGCACGTCACCGGGGCACAGCGATGATCCCCGCCGCCGCCCTCGCCGTCGTGCGCGCGGGCGTCGAGAACGCCCGCGGGAACGGCCTCGACATGGCCGAGGACGTGGCCGAGCAGGTCGTCGAGGAACTGGTCGCCATGGGGTGGACGATCGTCCTCGCCGAGGCCGACGACGACCGGCAAGCCGCGTAACTGCCCGCCGGGGGGCGGGAATCTGAACGGCCAAGGCCGCCCCCCGTGGGTTATCTTCCATTCCTGGAAGGAACGTGCCAGCCAAGAAAGAACATTCGGAACGACTTCCCGACGGAGGTACGCCCCATGAACCGGCCCAGTCCGGCCGAGCGGTTCGCCGACAAGGTGAACGCCGCCGGCCCCTGGTCACTCCGCCGGGACTGCCCCGGCCCCTGCCACCTGTGGGACGGCGCCCAGAACGAGAAGGGCTACGGCACTTTTTGGGTCGCCGGCCGCACGGTCAAGGCCCACCGCTACGCCTACGAGCAGCAGAACGGCCCGATACCCGCCGGCCTTGAGGTCGACCACCGTTGCCGCCGGCGCGCGTGCGTCGCCCCCGGCCACCTCGACGCCGTCACGCACCGCGTCAACATCCTCCGCTCGGCGAACCACGTCGCCGCCCGTGCCGCCGTGACGCACTGCCCGGCCGGTCACGCCTACGACCAGGCGAACACGATCCGCGCGGCGAACGGAACGCGGAAGTGCCGGAAGTGCAAGAACGCGTCCGCCCGCGCCAAGCGCGCCGAGCAGCGCGAGGCCCGCCTCGCCACCGTCCACCCCATCCGCCGCCGTACCGCCCGCGCCCTCGAACAGGCCGCGTGACCAGCGCCAAGGCCCGTTCCGACCGGGCCGCGCGTCCGGACGCGAGCCCGCCCGCGCGCGCGAGCAGCGCCTCGACCCACCCGACCCGAGACAGGAGCACCACCCCATGACCCGCATTCCCGACGCCGTCGCCGTCGCCTCGCTCGACACTCACCGCCTGATCGTCGCCGTGCCGAACGAGGGACCGGCCGACATCGCGACCAACCTCCCCCGGCAGACCGCCGCCGACGTGCTGCGGCAGCTCGCCGACGGCCTCGACAGCCCGGCCGGACTCTGCGCGACTGCCCGAGCGACCGGCCGCCCCTGCCCGATCCACGACGCCCCCGCCCCGCCCTCGGCCGTCCTGCTCGCCACCGGCCCCGCCGAAGCCCTCGCCCGAGGCATCCACCAGGCGCAGCGCCCCGACGGCCTCGACCAGCTGCTCGCCGCCGTCGCCGAGCAGCTGCCCGCCGACGACGCCGACCGCGCCGCCGACGGCCTCGCCGACATGAGCACCCCCGCCGAGCGGGCGGTCGACGAGGCCCGGCAGTGCCTCATATTGAACGTCGCCGAGCAGTCGCCGGCCCTGTTCGCGCTGCGCGACCTGCTGCTCGACGCCGAGGAGCGCACCCCGGCCGCCGCCCTCGCGACCGCCTACGTCCTGTTCGCCGCCCACGCCCGCGAACTGTCCGGCCTCACCCGCAAGCGGTACGACGCCACCGCCGAACAGCACGGCGTGAACCGCGGAACGCGCGGCCTGCTCACCGGCATGAACAGCATTCGGAAGCTGCTCGACGACCTCGCCGACCACCTCGACGAGCAGGCCCTCGCGTGAGCAGCGCCGCCGGTCTCGCCATCGTCGCCGCCGTCCTCGCGTCCGGCGTGCCCCTCGGTCTGTGGGCATGCCGGCGCGACCCCGGCCCCCTCGCCGGCCGCCGCGACCGCGCCCGCGCCGACCGCGCCCTGTTGCGCCTCGCCCGCACCGGGTGCGCCCGCCCCAGCCAGTGCCCGACCTGCTCGGCCCTCACCGAGCGAGCCCAGGAGACCCACCAGTGACGAACGCCCCCGCCCGACGCCGGCGGCACTCCCGTACCAAGGGCCGCGACCACGCGCGCCGCGACCGCCGCGCCGCCCTCGACGTCCTGCTCGCCCGCGCCGACCGCGGCCGGTTGTCCGGCACCGAGGCCGCCCTGTTGCGCGAGTACGTCGCCGAGGAGCAGCGCACCGCCGACGAGTGCCGCAAGGCCAACGCCGGAAGCACGCGCGCCCTCGCCCAGCACCGGGACGCGGCCGACGCCGTCGTACGCGAGTTGGAGAGCGACCGCGCCGAGGCCGAGCAGCGCGCCGCGGACGCCGAGGAGCAACTACGGGCGTACCGGGCCGTGTTCGGGCCCGGCGCCCTCGACACCTTCCGGACCGCCGTCCGGCAGACCGACGCCGTGCGGGCCCTGCTGCCCACCACGCCCCGGCCCCGCCTCGGACTCCCGAACGGCCTCGCGTACGCCAACGGCTTGCACGACGCGTACGACGCCGTCCGCGACGCCCTCGCCCAGCACTGAGCACAGGAGCAGCCACCATGACGACCCCCCTCGACCAGGCCGCGCCGCCGGTCGCCCGCCGCGCCGCCGTCGACCTCGCCGCCGTGCGCGAGCAGTGGGGCGACCTGCTCGCCGCCATCGAGCACCCCCCGGCCGCCGAGTGGCCGCCGCACGAGACCCGCGGCGGGTTCCTCGACCAGCTCGCCGCCGCCGACCGCACCGACGACCCGATGCCGGCCGCGCCCGTCATAGGCCGGCTCCCGCTCACCATCCGCGAACACCCGGCCCCGCTCAACCTCGACGCCCTCGACGCCGCCCTCGACGCCGAGCGCGACCTGTTCGACCTCGCCGACGCCGTCGCCGAGCAGGTGCAGCGCCCCGTACGGCGGACGCCGGTCGCGCTGCGGTCGCTCCCGCCCCGCACAGTCATGCGGGAAGACCTCGCCGACCGGCAGGACCCCGGCCGGTGGCACTACCAGACGCCCGAGTCGGCCGGTTCGCGGGCGTACGGGCTGCACTGGGCCGCCGTATGGCTGGAAGGGCGGGCCCTCGGCGAGGAGTACGGCGACCTGTTCACGCCGGTCCCCGCCCTGCTGCTCGACCACCTCGCCGCGACGGCCGCCGGCGCTCGCCGCGCCGTCGAGCGTGCCCTCGGCCGTGACGGGCGGTCGACCGCCCTCGACCGGCCGTGCCCATGGTGCGGGGGACGCCTCACCGGCCGTACCCGATCGGGGGGCGAGCCGGTCGTCGCCTGCTCGACCGGCGCACGGTGCACCGCGCCCGCCGAGGACGGCCGCCGCCGGGGCGAATGGCGGGGGGCCGACCTGGTCGCCCTGTGGGGCGCCCTCAGCGCCGACCGGCAGCAACCGGCCGCGTAGCCGGGGACGCGGGACCGGCCAACTCCCCAGGTACGCCCGGCAGTTGGCCGCTCACCAACTTTCTGAACTAACTTCTGAAGTGACTTGTGTAGCGACTTCAGAAGTGCCTACAGTGGTCACGTCAACGGCGGTCCTCACCCGCCACCACCACCGAACAGAGGGAGCGACCCCCTGATGAACACCAACCGGACGCGCTACCACGTGGGCTTTCACGAGATCGGCCTCGACTCCGAGTACCGGGTCGAGTGCATCGGCGAGGACTTCGGGATGATCTTCGCTTGGCTCGAAGGGGACATCTCTGGCGTTGCCGAAGACGTCGAGGACGACGCCCCGCTCGACGAGCTGTACGACCGCCTCGCCAAGTGCGAGACCGTCGCCGAGCTGGTCGGCGAGCACGCCGTCGATGCGTTCGTGTTCTTCGTGCGCCCCGTGACCGACTGCGGGTGCCCGTGCGACTGCGCCGAGACCGGTCGTGCCGACGAGTGCGACGGCGAGCACCACCGCGAGGCCGCCGCCGAGCCGCAGCTCGCCGAGCCCGACGCCGAGGGCCGTTCCACGTTCCAGTTCGACGGCGCCGAGTACGCCGTTTTCAACACGGCCAGCAAGCCCCTTGACGGATACTGGGCCGTTTCCAAGATCCCCGCCGAGGGCGACATCTACCCGAGCCGTGACTACCTCGGCGCGGGCATCTCGACCCGCGAGGCCGCATTCGCCCTCGCCGTCGAGAAGCTGCGCCCCACCCGCCTGATCACCTTCCAGCCGCGCCGCTTCCGCGATGCCCTGCTCGACGACGAGGAGCGCGAGGAGTACCCCACCGTGACCGCCGTGGGGTGGGTCCTCGCGTGGAACGACGAGGGGATCGCCGTCCTGTTCGAGAACGGCACCCCCCGCGCCCTGATCTACCCCGACCGCCCGATCGAGGTCGCCGTCATCCGCGCCCCGTACGACGGCCTCGACTACCTCGACGGCGAGTGGAAGCACATCGAGACGGCCGCACTCGCCGCCCGCGCCCACATCATCGACAACCGCGCCTGACCGACCACCCAAGGGGCGCCCCTCGCGGGCGCCCCGCCGAAGGGACACCCAATGAAGTGCCTTGAGTTCTTCCCTGTGGTCGTGACCGCGCTCCCCGACGATGAGGATCACGCCCCGCTTTTGGTCGACCCCGCCGCCGCCCGCATCGTGCGCGCGTGGGACGTCGCCGAGGGCGACACGATCCTCGCGTCGTTCCCCGACCACCAGCACGGCGACGCCGTGCGGGCGCAGGTCACCGCCTACCAGAATCTCAGCCGTCTGCCTCGCTCGGACTACTTCAACGACCAGTACCAGGCGCACCCGATGCCCTACGACCGCACGTGCGGGTGTGGATCGTGTGCCAACCTCGCGGACTGCACGGAAGCCGTCGTGAACCTCGGCGACGACAACCCGTGGGACGTCTGCGACCCGTGGCCCGCGACTGACCTTGTCCTGATCGTCCCTGCCTGACCGCCGAGGGGGCCCGCCTGCTCAGGGCGGGCCCCGCCGAGGAGCGAACCACCGTGGAGACCTACGCAGTGCGCGGCGCCGCCCGCAAGGCGACCGGGCACTACCGCCGCCCCGGAACCGTAGAGCTGTACTGCGGGCGCCTCGCGGGCGGGCGTAACTGGATCTTCGCCGCCGTGCGCGGGTGGCACCTGTGCAAGCGGTGCGTACGGGCCGAGGCCCGCGACCGCGCCGAGGCCGAGGCCGTCGCCGCCCAGTGGCGGACCGAGGCCGAGCCCGTCGGCATGCTGGTGATCCCCGCGCCGTGGCGACCGTCCCGCCCCGAACAGCTCGCCCTCGACGGCGTGCCCCACAAGCCCGAACAGGTTGCCCTGTTCGCCGCCTGACCGCCTCGCCCGCCCTCGCCCGAGGGCGGGCCCCAACCACCGACAGGAGCACCACCACATGAGCGCCAGCGACCACCAGCAGCCCGGCCCCGACGAGGTCGAGCCAGAAGCCCGGCCGCTTTCGTCGGTCGAGATCAGCCGACGCGTACGGCGCAACCGGTCGACCCGCGACCAGCCAGCAACCGAGAAGTTCCGCGACCAGCTGTTCGCCCTGATCACGGAGCACGAACGGCAGGTCGTCGCCGAGCGCGCCCTCGCGGGTGACCCGAACCCGACCGACGCCGACCCCCTTGAATACGTCTACGAGATCGCCGAGCACTACGCCCAGCGCGAGCAGCGGACCGGCTACCTCGCCCAGCTCGCCGACGAACTCACCCTCGACGACGTGCGCGCGCTGCGCCTCGCAGGGGAGGCCGCCAAGGCGGCGACGCCGTTGGTCGTCATGGCCGAGACCAACCGCGGCAAGGAAGTTCCGCAGATCGCCGAAGAGGTCGGCCTCACCGAGTCCCGGGTGTACGCGATTCTGCGGGAGCAGCGCGCCGCCGACCCCGACGGAGTCAGCCCGCCCACCGCCGACGAGCAGTAGGCCCGCACACACAGCGGGCCCGCCCGGTTCCTCACAAACCGTATGGGCGGGCCCTGACCACCAGATCGGAGCGACCCCTAACCGATGGCTACCGCCAACCCTACCCAGCAGCCGGCCAAGGTTCCGAACCTCCCGCCGCCCGTCGGACGGTCCCTGTCCGTGCGCATCCTCGACGAAGGGATGTACGACGATCTGCGCGTGATCATGCAGACCGGTTGCGACGCGTCCGCCGCCGTCCGACAGGCGTTACTACTCCTCGCCAACGTGTACGACGGAGCATGGCAGCGCGGGCACTACCCGACCGGCGTCGCGCCCGAGATCGTGACGACGAACATCAAGCCGTACAAGCCCGTCCGACAGCCTGACCAGGACGTATGACAGCCGCGCGCCCCGCTGTACAACACC
>NZ_JBHYUG010000038.1:25859-46941 GCF_042749375.1 Streptomyces sp. NPDC059477
GCCCCTCTCCCGTCCGGTGGGTCCCCCCGGCCCGCCGCGGTTCACACCCCCGGGGGGGCCGCGCCGCGCCGCGCGTCCGGACGCGGGCCGTCGTGCGCGCGGGCGAGGCCGTCGGACAAGACCAGTTGCGCCGTTATCGTTCCGTGACCTATTGTTGGACCCGTCTTCGGCGTGCCCGCATACGGACGCCCTACCTCGAACGCCCCGCCGCTCCCCCCGGCGGGGCGTTCGTATGCCCCCCCGCAACCGTTCCCCGCCTGTCACACGTCCCTCTTACGTAACGCTTACCAACCGTGGGGGGACAACCCGTGAAGCACCGCGCCACCGCCTTAACCCTCGCCGCCGTCGCCGCCCTCGCAGCACTCACCGCGTGCAGCAGCAGCAATGACGACGCCTCGGCGAAGAAGTCGGCGCCACCGGCCGCGCCCGAATCCGTGAGCGCGAGCGACGCCGCCGCCGCTCTGCACGACGCCGGCATTCCGGCGGAGCCGACCGGCCAGACGCGCGCCGCCCTGCTCGCCGCACTGCGCAAGGTCAGTCCCGACCTGGTCGCGGACGAAGACAAGGCCATCGACAACAGCCGCAACCAGTGCTCCGCCATCAACGGCGGTTCAGCGAAAGTCGATTGGGCCGCTCAACAGCGGTTCGGTACCAGCTCGCACGAGGTGAGCGAGGCCGAGGCGAAGCAGATCAACACCGCGCTTGCGACGTTCTGCAAGACCGCCTGACCCAATCCCCCGACGGCCCGGCACGCCCTGTGCGCCGGGCCGTTCGCATGCCCGCGGGAGGTGACCGCCCGTGGGACGCCCCATCGACGACGCCGACCGCGAGCAGGTACGCCGACTGCACGCCCAGGGCAAGAGCCGGAACGAGATCGCGCGGGCGATCGAGCGGTCGCCCTCGACCGTGTCGAAGATCGCCGCAGCGTGCGACCCGCCGCTCACGTTCGACCGCGCCGCCGAGGTCGAGACCGCCACCCGCGTGCGCCGTGCCGACCTCGCCGCGCGCCGCGCCGACCTCGCCGTCACCCTGCACGACGTCGCCGAGCGCGAAATCGGCCGGATGACCGAGCCACACCTCTACTTCGAGTGGGGCGGGAAGGATCACACCTACGCCCAGAAGTGGCAGGACGAGCCGACCCCCGCCGACCGGCGCACCATGATGGCCACCGCCGGGGCCGCCCTCGACCGGTCCCTCAAGCTCGCCCCGCCGCGCGACGAGGCCGGCGAGCGCTCCCGCTCCGTGATCGGGCGCCTCATGGAAGGACTCGCCCGCAACTACGCCGAGCGGCACAGCAGTTCACCGGACGGCGACGATGACGAGTGACCTCGGTCTGTCGCCGAAGCAGGTCGATTCGATCGTCGAGGCCGCCGCGTTCCTCAACCTGTGGGAAGGCAGCGTTCGTAGCGGGAAGACCATTGCGAGCCTGCTCCGGTGGTTGGGGTACGTCGCCGACCCGCCGACCGGCGGCGAGCTGGTCATGGTCGGGCGCACCCGCGACAGCCTCGCCCGGAACGTGTTCGGCCCGCTGATGAACCCGGACGTGTTCGGCGAGGTCGCCCAAGACGTCCAGTACACCGCCGGCGCCCCGACGGCGACCGTCCTCGGCCGCACCGTGCACGCCCTCGGTGCCAACGACGCCCAGGCCGAGCCGAAGGTTCGAGGTCTGACGTGCGCCGGCGCGTACGTGGACGAGGCGACCACGCTCCCCAAGTCGTTCTTTGACCAGCTCACCGCACGGTGCAGCGTGCCGGGGTCGAAGATCTTCGCGACCACGAACCCGGACAACCCGAATCACTGGCTACGCCGCGACTACCTGCTCAGGCCGGAAGAGGCCCGGCTCAGGTCGTGGCACTTCCAGTTGGACGACAATCCCGGCCTTGACGACGAGTACAGAGCCCGGATCAAGTCGACGCACACCGGCCTGTTCTACAAGCGGAACGTTCTCGGTCTGTGGGTTCAGGCCGAGGGCGCCATCTACGACATGTTCGACGAGTCCGAGCACGTCGTCGACACCCTGCCGGCCATGCGCCGGTACTGGATCGGCATCGACTACGGCACCGTGAACGCCACCTCGGCGATCCTGCTCGGCGAGGGAGTCGACGGCCGGCTGTACGCGTGTGCCGAGTGGCGCCACGACTCCCGCACCGCGCAACGGCAGATGACCGACGCCCAGTACAGCGCCGCGCTGCGCACGTGGGTTGCCGAGCAGGGCGTCGCTCCCGAGTGGACGTTCGTCGACCCGAGCGCGGCATCGTTCATCACGCAACTGTGGGCCGACTCGTACGAGGGCGTTGCCCGCGCCTCGAACGAGGTCGTTGACGGCATCCGGTCCGTGGCGAGCCTGCTCGGTGCCGGTCTGCTGCGGATACACCGGTCGTGCGAGGGACTGCTCGACGAACTGCCCGGCTACGTATGGGACACGGCCGCCGCCGACAAGGGCGAGGACAAGCCCGTCAAGGTCGCCGACCACTCGTGCGACGCACTGCGCTACGCCGTGCATTCCACCGCCCACGAGTGGCGGCACCTGCTCACCCTCGCCGCATAAGGAGGCCGCCGCCATGTCCGCAGCGCTCACCCTGCCCGTACGCCTCACCGTCGGCGAGCACACCGTCGAGGTAGGGGAACTGTCCCTCGCCCCCGGCGAGGAGGTACGCCCCGCCCTCGCCGCCCTGTTCCGCAGCGCCGCCGAGGCGTTCGAGACCGAGCAGGAAGGGGGCGGCGATGGCACTCCCTGACAATGGCGCAGCGTGGCCGCCCCCGTCGTGGGCCCCGCACTTCGACACGATGCGCATCGACGACGCGTGGTACAGCGGCGACCGAAAGCGCCTCGGCCGCGTCTATACCAACCACCCGCGCCCCGCCGAGCGGCGCCGTCTGTGGGGGCGCCGGTCGTTCGAGCACCGCCTCGACCGGCGCGACCATCGGCTACACGTCCCCCTCGCCGGCGACATCGCCGCGACCTCGGCCGCCCTGCTGTTCTCCGACATGCCGACGATCGCCGTCGAGGACACCCCGACACAGGAACGCCTCGACCAGCTGCTCGACGAGGGCCGCGCCCAACAGGTGTTCCTCGGCGCCGCAGAGCAGGCCGCCGCCCTGTCCGGCGTCTTCCTGCGGGTGACGTGGGACCGCGACCTAGTACCGCGCCCCCTGCTCACCGTCATGCAGCCCGACGGAGCCGTACCCGAGTGGCGGTTCGGCCTGCTGCGCGCCGTGAACTTCTGGCGCGAACTGGAAGGCTCGACCACCTCGACCGTATGGCGGCACTTCGAGCGGCACGAGCCCGGCCGCATCGTGCACGCGCTGTATGAGGGGACCGCCGACAACGTCGGCCGCCGGGTGCCGCTCACCGAGCACCCCGACACGGCCGACCTGGTCGACAGCCTCGACGCCGACGGCGACACGATCACGACCGGCATTCAGCAGCTCACCGCCGCGTACGTCCCCAACGTGCTGCCCAACCGGCTGCACCGCGGTTCACCGATCGGACGCTCGGACTACGCGGCCCCGATCTACGACCTGTTCGACAGCCTCGACGAAACGTGGACATCGTGGATGCGCGACATCCGCCTCGCCCGCGCCCGTTTGATCGTCCCGGACGGGTACATGAGGAACGAGGGCGCAGGCCGCGGGGCGTCGTTCGACGACGACCGCGAAGTCTGGCACTCGTTGCGGATGCCGCCGAACGAGGGCGCCGGAATCACCCTGAATCAGTTCGACATCAGGGTCGAGGAGCACCGCAGCACCACCGAGGCGATCACACGCGAGGCCGCCCAGTCGGCCGGCTACAGCCCCCAGTCGTTCGGCCTCGACGGTGACGGAGCGCCGGTCACCGCGACCGAGGTCGACGCCCGCGACGCCCGGAGCATGGTCACCCGCCGGAAGAAGGCCGGCTATTGGCGGCACGCCGTCGCCGACATGTGTCATGTCCTGCTGCTGCTCGACGCGAAGCTGTTCGGCAGCAGGATCACGCCCGACCGGCCGCGCGTGGAGTTCGGCGACGGCGTCGCCGAGTCCGCCGAGCAGACAGCGACCACGCTCGACCTGCTCAACCGCGCCGGGGCCGTCAGCACGGCAACAAAGGTGAAGATCCTTAACCCGACGTGGGACGACACCGCCGTACAGGCCGAAGTGCGGGCGATCCTCGCCGAGACCGGCGCCGCCGCGCCCGACCCCGTCGGCGACTTCCCCCTCGCCGCTTAACCGCCGGGGGAGGTGAGCCGATGCCCATTCATCCGGGCATGGTCGAAGACCTCGCCGACACCACCCGCGACCTGTACGCCGCCGCCGAGGAACGGCTGTTGGGCATCATCGCCCGGCAGCTCGCCGACGGCCTCGACGCGCCGGGGTGGGTCGAGCGGAAGCTCGCCGCCGTTCAGGCCGTGCGCCGTGCCTCACAGGGCGTTGTCGACGAACTCGGCAAGGCGATGTCCCTCGACGTGTTCGACGCCGTCGCCGAGGCGTACAACGAGGGACACCGCGCCGCGGTCGCCGAAATCGGCGCCCTGTCCGACGACGGCCGCCGCCTGGTCGACGACGTCACGCCGAACGCTCAGGCCGTCGACCGGCTCGCACAGGAAACCGTCGACCGGCTCACCGCGACGCACCGCTCGATTCTCCGGGCGGTCGACGACCAGTACCGGACGGTCGTCGCCGAGGTCACCGCAACGCCCCTGCTCGGCACCGGCACCCGCCGACAGGCGACGCAGGACGCCATGCGCCGGTTCGCCGACCGGGGTATCGCGTCGTTCACGGACCGCGCCGGGCGCCGTTGGCAACTCACCTCTTACGCGGAGATGGCCGTACGGACGTCCGTCGGCCGCGCCGCGACCGAGGCACACGCCCGCACGCTCACCGAGGCCGGCGTCGACCTGGTCATCGTCTCCGACTCCCCGCGCGAGTGCCCGCTGTGCCGCCCGTGGGAACGCCAGGTGTTGACCGTGGGCGGGCCGGACGGCGAGCGCACGGTCGAGGCCGAGCACGCGACCGATGACGGCCGCACGGTCCGGGTGAGCGTCGCCGGTTCGCTCGACGAAGCGCGCCGCGCCGGTCTCCAGCATCCGAACTGCCGTCACAGCGTGTCCGCGTACACCCCCGGCATCACGCGTGTGGAGGACGCGACCAGTGACCCCGCCGGCTACGAGGCAGGGCAGCGACAGCGGAAGATCGAGCGGAACATCAGGCGATGGAAGAACCGCGAGGCCGCCGCCGTCACCCCCGAGGCGCAGCGCGCCGCCCGTGCGAAAACGCGACAGTGGCAGGGCGCCATGCGCGACCACCTCGCCGCACACCCCGACCTACGCCGGCTGCGGCACCGCGAGCAGCCGGGCGCGTCCAACCTCCCCGCCCCGCGCACCGAGCCGACGCCGCAGCAGGTCGACGCCGCGCGCGTGTGGTCGGGCGACGACCAGTCTCTACGGGAGATGAGCGACGACCAGCTCGCCGCCGCCGAGGGTTCCCGCCTGCTCGACGACCGCGCCCGCGCGCGGATCGCGGCCGAGGCCGACCGCCGCGACCTCGACGACCTGCTCGACCGCGTACGGCCCGGCGGCACCCTCGCCGACGACCTGCTCGCGTTCAGCGACAACGACCTCGCCCGCGCGTTCCCCCACCTCGACGACAGCGACGCACTGCGCGTCATGGCGGAGATGGACCGCCGCGACCTCGCCGCCCGGCTACCGGGCGTGCGGCGCGACCTGGTCGGCCTGTCCGACCACGACCTCGCCGCCCGCGCCCGCACCGCCGGACCCGACGAACGCGCCGCCCTCGACGCCGAGGCCCGCCGCCGCGACCTGCTCGCGACGTACTTCCCCGGCGGGAACCTCGCCGCGGATCTCGCGGACGTGGGCGACGACGCCCTCGCCTGGTGCATGCAGTACGCCACCAACGACGAACTACTTCGGATCGCCGCCGAGATGGACCGCCGCGACGCCGTCGAACTGCCGCCGCCCGCCGCGACCGGCAACACCGTTGACGACCTGCTCGCCGACCGCGACGCCCTCGCCGAAGCGATGGGCCCCGCCCCGGACCCGGAGACATGGGGCACCCTCGCCGACGACAACGCGTTCGCCGAGGAGTTGGCCGCCGCCATCGCCGCCGACGCCGCGCGAGGGGTGACCGAGGAGACCGCCCGCCGGGTCACCCGCGCCGAGGCCCGCGCCATGTACGAGGAGTACGTCTATCGCCAGTACCTCGCCGCCGAGGACGCGACGAACGGGTATCTCCTCAACAAGAAGGCCAAGGCCGCCGGGATCAATCCGGCTGAACTCTTCTCCGGTCCGGCTCGAATCGCGTACGCGCGGGCGAGCGACGAACTGAAAGAGTGGTGGGCCGAGCACGGCCGGCTGACACAGGCCGAGTTCATCGAGCAGGTGACCGGCCGCGAACAGCGATGGGCGACCGGGGCGCGTCATAACGAGTCCGACCAGCAGAACAAGAGGTGAGCACGTGGGGACGCGTGAGGACATCGTGCGGGCCATCACGGAGGGAGCCGAGGCCGGACGCCGCGGCGACGACGTGAGGACATGCCCGTACCCCCGTGACTCCCTGCTGCGTACGGGATGGATCAAGGGCTATGCCCGCGAACGTCCCGCGACGGCCGCCGCCGAGTAACCCACCGACAGCACCACCCCGAGGGGGCCCGCCATCCGCGCGGGCTCCCTTTTTTCATGCCCTGACGCCCGCCCCAGCGGGCCCAAGCGCACCAGGAGTGCACCCATGACGACCCCGGCCCCGCCCTCGACCGCGCCGAGCGGACAGCCGCAGGGCGACCCCGTCGCCCCGCCGAGCGGACAGCCGACCGGCGCACCCGCGCCCGCCCCGACCGCGCCGCCGACGCCCGCCGCCGTACCTCAGCAGCAGCCCGCGCCGGTCGCCCCCGCGCCGGTCCCGCAGCCGACACCCGCCGCACCGGCCGTACCCGCACCGGCCCCGCCCGCCCCCGCCGAGCAGCCGCAGCCCCCGCAGCCGGCACCGGTGACACCCGCGGTCGAGGGCGACATCAGCCGTCTGCCGCAGTGGGCACAGCGCGCCCTCACGGAAAGCCAGACCGCGGCCCGCACCGCCGCCGTACAGACCGCCGTTCTCCAGACCGCGCCGGCCGCGGGCGCCGACCCGCTCGCCCTGCTCGACTCCGTGTCCTTCCGCGCCGCGGTCGAGGCGATCGATCCGAGCGACACCGCCGCACTGACCGCCGCCATCACCGCCGCCGTCACGGCGAACCCCCGTCTCGGCACCCCGGCGACGGGACCGGCCCGCGGCGGCGCCGAGTTCAACGGGCCGCCGACCGGCGACAAGCGCCCGGCCACCCTCGCCGACGCCATCGCCGCCCGATTCAGCAGCTAACCCCAGACAGGAGCAGCCCCCATGCCCGTGACCCTCGACGAGGCCAAGCAGAACGCGACCGACGATGTCGACGTTCAGGTCATCGACGAGTTCCGCAAGGAATCCGTTCTACTCGACTCGCTCGTCTTCAACGACGTCGTCAACCCCGCCGGCGGAGGCGACACCCTCAGCTACTCGTACCGCCGGCTGATCACCCAGCCGACAGCGAGCTTCCGCAAGATCAACACCGAGTACGCGCCGAGCGAGGTCAAGACGCAGCGGTACAGCGTTGATCTCGCCGTCCTCGGCGGTAGCTTCCAGGTCGACCGCGTCGTCTCCCGTATCGGTCCGGCAGCGTCCAACGCGGTCACGCTCAACATGCAGCAGAAGATCAAGGCGACCCGGACCAAGTTCCAGGACGCCGTGATCAACGGAGACAGCGCGGAGGACGAGGATTCGTTCGACGGCCTCGACAAGGCCCTGTCCGGCAGCTCGACCGAGTTCCGCCTCGCCACGGTGACCGACTGGACCGACTTCGACACCGACCCGCGCGCCGAACAGAAGGCCCTCGACATCCTCGACGAGTGGCTGTCTCTGCTCGACGGCGCCCCGTCGCTGGTCATCGGCAACAGCACCGCCCTTGCGCGCGTGCGCGCCCTCGCCCGCCGCGCCGGTCAGTACACCCGTGACCCGGTCGACGGCCTGATCGGCAACAACGGCCGTCCCATCGTGCGCGAGAGCTACGGCGGGATCACCTTCGTGGACCCCGGCGAGAAGCCCGGCACCTCCGCGCCGATCATCCCCATCGAGAACCGCACCGTGGGCGGCACGGCCGCAACCGGCCTCACCGACCTCTACGCGGTTCGGATCGGCCTCGACGGATTCCACGCCGTGGCCACCGTGGGCGGGCAGCTGGTGAACACGTGGCTTCCTGATTTCTCCAGCGCCGGCGCCGTGAAGACCGGCGAGGTCGAGATGGGGCCGGTCGGCGTCGTCCTCAAGGCGACCAAGTCGGCGTCCGTGTTCCGCAACATCAAGGTCAGGTGACCCATGTACCAGGTGACCACTCCCGTAGCGGAGTTCAACGGATGCGTTGCGGGGGTGTGGTTCGCCGACGGCGAGGCCACCACCGACAGCGAGGGCGCCGTCGCCTACTTCCGGCGCCACGGCTACACCGTGACCCCGCTCGACGACGAGCAGGCCGACGGCGACCCGCCGGGCGATACCGGCACGACCAGCCCCGACGGCCCGCAGGCGACCAAGCCCGCGGGCCGTCCCCGTTCCAAGGGGTGATCCGTGGGCCGTGTCTACGCCACCCCCGAACAGGTGTGGACCGGCCAGCCCCCGGCGGACGCCGACCGGCTGCTCGCGCGGGCGTCCGAGGACATCGACGATGCCCTGTTGACCGCCGTCTACCGCACCGACAGCGCGGGCATGCCGACCGATCCCAAGGTCGTGACCGCCCTCGCCGAGGCCGTGCGCGCACAGATCGAGTATTGGGCCGCCACGGGCGACGACGGCACGGGCGCGGCCGGCCGATGGGACAGCGTCTCTATCGGCCCCGTGTCCCTGTCCGGCCGCAAGGACCCACCGGCCGCCGCGGGCGACGTCGACCTCGCGCCCCGCGCGCACCGCGCCCTCACCCGCGCCGGACTGCTGCCGGGGGTGATCTGGTGAACGTCCCCGAGTGGCTGCTCGTCCACCGGATCACCATCGAGCCGTACCGCGGCGACAGCGCGTACGGCCCGACGTACGGCCCGCCGGTCGCCGACGTCCGTGCCCTGGTCGCCGAGACCATCAAGACCGTGCGCGACCCCCAGGGGCGCGAGGTCACATCCACCGCGCAGATCATCGCCGCCCCCGACCTCGACTGTCCGGCCGAGTCGCGGATCACGCTCCCCGACGGCCGCACCACCAAGGCGATCAGCATCGCCCGCCACACCGCGCCGGGTCTGCCCGTGCCCGCCTGCACGGAGGTGAGCGCCGAGTGACCGCCCGAGCCCGCCTCACATGGAACGGCGCCGCCGCACTGCGCGGCACCCGCGCCGGAGCCGTCCGAGGTCTGCGCCTCGCCGCCGAACACGTCCTCGAACGCGCCCGCTCCCGCGTGCCGATCGAAGAGGGCACCCTCGAACGCTCCGGCGTCGCCTCGGTCGACGAGGAAGCACTCACCGCCGCCGTCAGCTTCGACACCCCGTACGCCGTCAGGCAGCACGAAAACCTGACCTACCGGCACGACAGCGGCCGGTCGGCGAAGTACCTCGAAGGGCCGTTGACCGAGCAGGCCGACACGGTCGCCGCCATCATCGCCGCCCAGGTGCGGAGGTCGCTCCGTGGCTGACCTGCTCGACGGCCTCGCCCGCCACCTCGACGCCCTCGGCCTGGTCGACTACGACCCCACCGGCACCGCCGGCGATCTGTTCGTCGAGACCATGCCGCCCGCGCCCGACGCCGCCGTGTCCCTCGCCCTGTACGACGGAGCGGCCCCCGAGTCCCGCGACGACGCCGAGCAGCGCCGGCTACAGGTGCGCGTGCGCGGCGGGCCCGACCCGCGCGTCTCCCGCAACCGCGCCGAAGCCCTGTACCGCGCGCTGCACGGCCTCGCCGGCGTGCAGCTGCCCGACGGGACATGGCTCACGCTCGCCGCCGCCCGCGGCACCCCCGCCCCGATGGGCGCCGACAGCACCGGCCGTCATGAGCACGTCGTGAATTTCGACCTCGACGTCTCCGGCCCCGCACTCACGTAAGGAGTTCCCGCATGGCAGGCAGCAGCCGGCCCATTGACGCCCGCGGATGGCTGTTCGAGGTCGAGGACGCCGGCGCGTCCACGGACACGTGGCTTCCCCTCGCCGGCATCAACACCTTCACGCACTCCCCCGGGGAGAACGAGGAAACCGTCGACACGACCGTGTTCGAGAGCGACGGCCAGTACGAACAGGACGTCATGCAGCGCGGCGCCTCGCTCACGGTCGAAGGCCAATACCGCATCGACAAGACCACCAAGGCCCAGGACCCCGGACAGGCGTACATCGACCACGTGTGGACGAACCGCCTCGGGTTCGAGTCGCGCAACCGGATCAGGTGGCGCCACGAGACACAGACACAGTGGGTCGTGTGGGACTCCACCGTCACGCCCGGCGAGCAGGGCGGAGGCAACAACGACAAGACGAGTTGGTCGGCCACCATGACCAGGTGCGGCGCCGCGACCACGGAAGCAGTGGTGAGCCCGTGACCGACCTCGACCTCGACCTCGACGACGAGCAGCAGCTCGCCGACGGCGCGGGTACCGCCGACTTCGACGCGTTTTTCGCCGAGGAGTCCGCCACCCGCCCGCGCCAGTCCCTCACCCTGTACGGCACCAAATACCGGCTCCCCGAGGCACTGCCACTCCTGTTCACGTTGCAGATGGAGCGCGTACAGCACTCCAGCGACGCCAACGACGTACGGAAGATGCTCGCCACCCTCTTTGGGGCCGACGTCCTCGACACGTGGGCCGAGCACGGCATGGACGACCGGCAGCTCGGCGTGGTGCTGATCTACTCGGCCGCGAACATCCGCCGTCCCGGCAGCTGCACCATGCAGCGCGCCGCCCAGCTGTACGAGCAGCAGGAAGCGGGAAAAGCCGCAGCGCCGAACAGGGCGCAGCGCAGGGCAACCCCGAAGAAGAAGCCGAAGAAGGGGCGGAGTTCTGGCAAGCAGTCCTGACCCACTGGACCGCCGTCGAGGGCGACCTCGCCCGCGAGTACAACCTCGCCGCCCGTGACCTCGCCACCCTGTCCACCCGCCGGTTCCTCGCCCTGGTCGCCGGTCTGCCGGGCGAGTCCGGGTTCGCCCGCGCCTGGTCGCGCACCCCCCGCAAGGTGACCAGCGCCGCCGAGATCGCCGCTATCACCGGCATCCCCGCCGCGTAGCCGCACGCCGGCGACCGCGCCGGATGACCCCCGACGGGAGGTGATCCGGCGTGGCCCTCACCGTCGGCGAACTGCTCGCCACGATCGAGGTCGACGACCGCCCGGCCGCCGCCGGCATGCAGCGCACCGAGGACCGGATGCGCACGACCGGCCTACGGCTGGTCACCGACGCCGACAGCGCCGGCCAGCAGGCCGGCGACGCGATCGGCGACGGCATGGCCGACGGCAGCGACCGCGCCGCCGACGAGGGCGCCGGGGCGTTGAAGGCGTTCGGATGGGCCGCCGTCGGCGCCACCATCGGCGCCGCCCTGGTGACCGGCGTAGGGCAGGCCCTCGAACAGAGCAAGATCCCCGGCGAGATACAGGCCCAACTCGGCACGACCGGGCCCGTGGCCAAGAAGTACGGCGAGGCCGCCGGCGACCTGTACGCCGGGGCGATCGTCGACTCGGTCGAGGAGGGGGCCGAGGCCATCAAGGGCATTGCCCGAAACGGCCTGCTGCCCCCAGAAGCCACACAGACCCAGGTCGAGACCCTGGGAAAGCAGGTCGCCGACACCGCCGCCGTCATGGGCGAGGACGTCAGCAAGGTAACCCGCGCCGTCGGGACCATGCTGAAAACCGGCATAGCCGACTCGGCCTCGGAAGCCCTCGACGTATTGGTCAAGGGCACGCAGAACGGCGTGAACGTCGCCGAGGATCTGCTCGACACGTACGCGGAATATCCGACGCAGTTCCGCGACCTCGGCCTCGACGCGAAGACGTCCATGGGCATTCTGCAACAGGGGTTGCAGGGCGGAGCGCGCGACGCCGATATCGTCGCCGACGCGCTAAAAGAACTGAATATCAGGGTCAAGGATGGTTCCGGGGCCGCAGGACTTAAGGCACTCGGCCTGAATGCCGACCAGATGGCCGCGGCATTCGCCAAGGGCGGGCCGCAGGCAAAGGCGGCACTGGATACCATCGCCGACCGGCTACGGGCGGTAAAGGACCCCACCGAGCGTTTCCGGCTGTCTCAGCAGCTGCTCGGCACGCAGTCGGAAGACCTGTCGCGTGCCCTGATGAACATCGACCCGAGCAGCGCCGTAAACGCCCTCGGCAAGGTCAAGGGCGCCACCGACGCCGCGGGCGACGCGATGCGCGACAACGCCGCGACGAAGTTCGAAATGTTCAAGCGCGGCGCCATGCAGGCGCTCGTGAACGTCATGGGCAAGTACGTCGTGCCCGCGCTCACGACCGGCGCCGACTACGCCCTCAAGTTCGGCAGGGGCGTTGCCACCGCGGCGGGATTCGTCTCCGACCACTCCACGGAGTTCACGACCGCCGCCGCCCTGATCACGGCGTTTTTCCTGCCGACGCTGGTCGCCCTCGCCGCACAGGCATGGACGACGTCAACGGCGGTCGTAGCCGGCTGGATCGCCCAGGGCACCGCCGGAGCGGGCGCCGCAACGTCGTTCCTCGCCGCGAACGCGACGATCCTCGCCGGCTGGATCGCTCAGGGCGCCGCAGCGGTAGCTACCGCTGCAAGCGTGGTGGGCGCGTGGATCGCCATGGGCGTACAGGCCACGATCCAGGCCGCCCGCATGGCCGCAGCGTGGATCGTGTCCATGCTCCCGGTCGCCCTGGTGATCGCCGCCGTTGTCGGCCTGGTCGCGCTGATCGTCGCCAACTGGGATTCCATCGTCAAATACACCACGCTTGCGTGGGACTGGATTTGGAACAAGATCAAATCCGTCGGTCAGTTCCTGCTAGACCTGTTCCTGAAGTGGACGATTGTCGGAATCGTCATTTCACATTGGGACGCCATAAAAACCGGCACGCTGAATGTCTGGAATGCCGTCGTGGCGTTCGTCAAGAGCCTGCCTCAGAAGCTGATCAACTTCTTTTTGAACTGGACCCTTCCGGGCCTGATTCTCAAACACTGGCAGAGCATCAAAGACGGCACGGTCACCAAGGCGACGGAACTTGTCAATTGGGTGCGTGGACTTCCGGGAAAGATATCGTCCGCCCTCGGCAGTCTGAAAACCCTTCTCTACGACAAGGGAACCGACCTGGTTCGCGGCCTGCTCAAGGGTGTTCAGTCGATGGGCAGTTGGCTGAAATCTCAGCTGATCTCATTCGCGAAAGAGATGATTCCGGGGCCGATTGCAAAGGCACTCGGAATCGGTAGCCCTTCCAAGGTGATGGCGCGCGAGGTCGGCCGTTGGATTCCCGCTGGCGTCGTCGCCGGTATCCGCGCCGGACAGGGCGCCCTCGACCGCGTCATGTCCACGCTGGTCACTCCGCCCGCCGTTCCCGCCCTCGCGGGGGCGGGCGCGGGCGGGTACGGCTCGCCGTTCGCCGCCGCCTCGACGGCCCCGGCGGTGCACGTCGAGCACTGGCACGCCGCCGAGAACGGCACCCCTGACGACAACGCCCGCGCCCTCGCGTGGCTGGCCAAAGCGAGGGGGTGACCGTGGCCGCTGGTGACCAGGTGACCCGCCCCGGGCACGTCCAATACGGCGACCTGCTGCTCGGCCCCGGCACCCCCTACGGGTGGCGTTCGATCGGGGGTTGGGAGGAACTTCCCGCCCTCGACTCCGGGACCGTGGCGCGGTCCGACGCGCACGGCGCGTTCCCCGGCCGACTGCTCGCCCAAGCCCGGACGATCACCCTCGACGGCCTGCTCGTCCGTGCCCCGCGCGCCACGATCGGCGCGGTGGTCGCCGCCCTCAACGGCGGCACGGTGCCGGTCGACGACGAGCGCCCGCTCGTCGTGTGGCTCGACGAGCGCGGGCCCCTGCTCGCGTACGCCCGCGCCACCCGGCGGGCGATCCCCGCCGGCCTCGGGTACCGCCTCGGCACCATCGTCGGCGGGGCGATCGAGTGGCAGGCCACCGACCCGCGCCGGTACGAACTCGCCGAACGCACCGTGTCGGCGACCCTGCCCGTGTCCGAGGCCGGTCTGTCGTGGCCGCTGTCGTGGCCGCTCCCGTTCGGCAACCCGGGCAGTACCGGCGCCCTGTCGACGACGAACGCCGGCGACGCCGAGACCCACCCCGCTGTGGAGTTCCGAGGGCCGGTGACTCGCCCGTCGCTGACGAACCTCGCGACCGGCGACGCGATCGAGTACGACATGCCGCTCGCCGCTGGCGACGTGCTCACCGTCGACACCCTCGCCGGGACGGTCGTCCTCAACGGCACGGCCTCGCGGATCTACACCGCGACCTCCCGCTCGGTGCCCGAGCAGACGTTCACGCTCGCCCCCGGCACCGCTTCCCTGATCTTCCGCGCGGCGCCCGGCAGCAACGACCCGACGGCGTCGGCGACCGTGCGCTACCGCTCGGCCTACTGGTAAGGAGAACCCACCGTGACCGTGCGTTCCGCATGGCTGCTGCCGCTCACGCAGACTCGCGAGGACACCCGCCTTACGCCGGTCGGCACCTACGCGCCCGAGTCCGAGATGCGCACCCGCGACGGCGTGATCGCCGGCGGGAACCCGTTCGCCGCGACCAGCGCCGGGGCGATGTCGCTACAGATCGGCGTCGGCCGCGCTCAGGTACAGGGCACCGACGCCCAGGGCGCCTACCCGGTAGCGGTCGACGCCCCCGTAACCCTCACTTTCACCGACGGCGAGGCGCAGTTCGCCCGTATCGACTCCGTCGCCCTGCGCGTGTACGACCAGCTGTTCGACCAGGCCGGCCAGAACCTCGCCTCGGTCGAGATCATCCGCGGCACGGGGTCGGCGACCCCGACCGCGCCGAGCATGCCCTCGGCCTGTCTGCGCCTGTGGGACGTGACCGTGCCCGCCGGCGCCTCGGCCGGCGTGGGCGGTATCCCCTGGTCGTCGGCCCTCGCCGACCGGCGCCGCTTCACCTCCGCCTACGGCGGGATCATCCCGCGCGGGTACGGCCTCGCCTTCAACGGCGCGTACGACGGCCAGTACCGCGACAACGGCGCAGGCCTCGACCGCTGGGACGCCGCGGCCGGCGCGTGGGAGCAGTACCCCGCCACCCCGACCCGCCCCATGGTGACCGCGCAGGCCGCCGACCCGCCGCTCAACCAAACCGGCGCGTTCGTCGACTTCACCGCCGCCGCCTGGCCCCGCATCACCTTCACCGTGCCCCCGTCCGGCGCCGTGTTCATCACCGTCGGGGGACAGGTGTCCAACCGCAACACCACCGCCGCCACGGCATGGATGACGTGGCGGGCGACCGGCGCCTACACCGAAGCCCACGGCGGAGCGAACGGGATCAGCGCGCAGGCCGGCCGTGTCATCGCCTCGCGCCGTGTCTACCGCCCCGGCCTCACCCCGGGCGGTCAGGTCACGCTCATTCCCGGTTGGAACATCAGCAGCGGCAGCAGCACCGGCACCGACGTGTTCGTACGCGACGGTCAACTCGTCGTCGAGTTCGTGCCGTAGCCACTGCTGATCATTCACCCGATCGCCCAGTAAATACCTATCAGGGCAGCACACACGGCCACGGTGCCCCCAAAGGCAATGCCTGCACGTTGAAGCGCATCCGGCCAGTCAGCCCCTCCCGATCGCGCACCCCATGCGGCGACCACTGCTATCAGGATCGCCAACATCACCACGAGACCTACCCCCAACAGGCGCACAGTCCTTCTGCTCGGCATCTTCGACTCTCCACCGCTCGATCGTTCACCCGTTCGCTTGGCGACCTAACGAGCTAGCAGCAAAAGCGGACACCCAACCGGACGGCCATTTCTCGCCATGCTGTGCGCGGTAAGGGGTGAATCTTGTCATCCCCCTACCGCTTGCTGTTCTGTGATCTGCGCTCCGACCAGCTGCTCGACGCGCTGCCCGTACAGGGCGTCGCCCTCGACGACTACATAGGCAAGACAGGCCGGTTGACCGGCACCGTGCCGATTCCCAACCGCGCCATTGCCGAGCGGGCCCGGCGGGCGATCGTGCCCGGCCGAACGGCCGTGTGGGTCGAGCGCGGGCGCGACATCTGGTGGGGCGGCATCCTGTGGACGCTCGCCCTCGCCTCGGACGCCCGCGGGTTCCTCGGCGCGCAGATTCAGGCCGGCGGGTGGGAGTCGTACCTGTACCGCCGGCTGTTGTTCGATACCCAGGTCGCCGAGCAGGTCGACCAACTCGACATCGCGCGCGGCCTGGTCGACTACGTGCAGAACACACCCGGCGGGAACATCGGGGTCACGTACGACACCGCCGTTTCCGGCGTGCTGCGCGACCGTACGTACCTGCGCTACGACCTCCCGACCATCGGCGACCTGCTCGACGACCTCGCCGCCGTCGAGGACGGGTTCGAGTGGCGCATCGCGTCGTTCCGAGACGCCGACGGCCGCCGAGTCAAACAGCTTCAACTCGGACACCCCGTCATCCGCGCGGGCGCCGCCGAGGTCGTGCTCGACCACCCCGGCCCGGTCCTGTCCTACACGTGGCCGGTCGACGCCACCGGCCAGGCGAACGCGTGGCAGTCCCGCGGCGCCAGCGTCAACAGCAACCAGGCGCAGGACAGTTACCCGCTCACCTCGCCCGTGCTGGTCGACGACGCCGATATCGCCGCCGGCTGGCCGCGCCTCGACGGCAGCAGCGACTACACCACCGTTGAACAACAGGCCACTCTCGACGCGCACGCCCGCGCCGACTGGACCGCCGCCCGCAACCCGGTGCAGATACCCGAGGTCGAGGTGTTGCTCGGCGGCACGATCACGCCGGCCCTGCTCGGCGCCACGATCCGGCTCCGCATCCGCGACCTGTGGCATCCCAACACGCTCGACGCCCGGTACCGCGTCGTCGGCCTGTCCATCACCCCGCCCGAGCGAGGCCGCCCCGAGACGGCCCGCCTGTACCTGGAGGTTCCCTAGCCGTGGCGTACGTCCCGCAGGACGTCCTCGACCGCCTCGCCGCCCTCGAACGCGAGGTACGGCAGTTGCGCGGGCGGGCGCAGATGCGGCCCGCCCTCAATCAGGTGCTGAACGGCGATGTGGTGATCGGCGAGGGCGGGCGCCTGTTCGTCCGCGACCCCGACGGCACGCCCGTGTTCGAGACCGGGCAGTCGCCCACCGTCGGCGACTACTTCACCGCGATGCGCCGCGACACTGGCGACGTCGCGTTCGCCATCGGTGCCAACTCCTACCCCGACGACGACGCCCCGCGACAGATGGTCCGTATCTGGGACCGCAACCGGAACGTGGTCGTGATGGATGACTACTACTCCGACGAATTCCTCGGCCGGCCGTGGATACCGGTCCAACTCCACCCCACCGAACGGCAGTCGTACACCGGCACCACGTATGAACCGGCATGGGTCGGCACCAGCGCAGCCCATAACGCCGTCCTGTACCTG
This sequence comes from Streptomyces sp. NPDC059477, assembly GCF_042749375.1. Lineage (NCBI taxonomy): Bacteria > Bacillati > Actinomycetota > Actinomycetes > Kitasatosporales > Streptomycetaceae > Streptomyces > Streptomyces sp. NPDC059477. The sequence continues at coordinate 43,411 of NZ_JBHYUG010000038.1, forward strand.
AACCTGACGACGTACGCCAACACCGGCGGGGCGCAAGTGCGCGTTGTCCTCACACACGACGGCGTCGAGACCCAACTCGACCAGTGGGATTGTGCGGCCGGCGCATGGACCGGCCGCACCATCGAGCACCCGCTCGACGGCCTGCAATTCCTGTCGTACTTCACGCTGCGGATCGATCACCGCGCCAAGTCAGCTAGCCAGAACTGCGAAACCCGCCTGTACTCCGCGTACACCCGGAACACCTTCACCGAGGACGAGGCGCCCGACGTGCCGGTCACGGCCACCGCGAACGCCTCGACCGCCGCCCCTGCCGTGTCTGCCGAGGGGGTGTGATGTGCTCCCCGAGGGCATCCCCACCGTCCGCGTAACCGGACGCTTCCTGTTCCCCGACGGCCGCCCCCTGTCCGGGCAAGTCGTCTTCCGGGCCCCGAACTTGCTCACGTTCGGCGCGTACGACGTGATCCTCGGCGGGCCCGTCACGGTCCCGCTCGACGCCACGGGCGCGTTCGAGGTCGAGCTACCGGCCACCGACGCCCCCGGCATGAACCCGAGCAGCTGGTCGTACTCGGTCGCCGAACAGCTCGCCGGCGTGTCGATGAACCGCGTCTATCAGGTCCTCTTGCCCGCCGAGGCACCCGAGGTCGACCTCGCCGACATCGCGCCCACCGACCCAACGACGCCGAACTACGTCGCCGTACGCGGCGACAGCGCGTACGAGGTCGCCGTCGAGGCGGGGTTCGTGGGTACCGTCGCCCAGTGGCTCGCCTCCCTGGTCGGCCCCGCCGGCGCACGAGGCGCCACAGGTGCCACCGGAGCGACCGGCGCCACTGGAGCGACCGGCGCGCAGGGACTTCAGGGCCCCCAGGGAGCAGCGGGCGCCCCTGGTGTGGTGCAGTCCGTCAACGGGAAGTCCGTCGCCGCGGTCGTCCTCGCCGCCGCCGACGTGGGCGCCGTCCCGGCTACGGGCGGCACGTTCACCGGCCGCGTGATCGTCAAGGGCGACGGCACGAACAACGTCGCGGAATGGCAGGACTCAACCGGCGTCATCCGCACCCGAGTTGGGCCGAACGGCAACCTCGTTGCCTCGGCCGTCGCCTACCTCGCCAACTCGGTGCAGTTGGGAGCCACAAGCGCGGACGTCGGCGGGGGCGTGGGCGTGCTCGGCATCACCAACGCCGCCACGGTGCCCGCCAGCAACCCGACCGGCGGGGCGATCCTCTACGCCGAGGGCGGCACGTTGAAGGTGCGCCAGGCCGACGGAACCGTGTTCGCCCTCGCCGCCGCGCCGGTTACGTCCGTCAACGCCAAGACGGGCGCCGTCACCCTCGCCGCGGCCGACGTCGGCGCCGCCACGGCCACCCACACCCACACCGCGGCCGACGTGGGCGCCGTCGCCACCGGCACGGCTGTACTGCTCACCGGAGCCCAGACCGTTGCCGGGAACAAGACGTTCAGCGGCAACGTGATCGTTCAGGGCGTCGGACAGACACAGGCCGTCGTCAAGGCCGCGGACACCTCCCGCACCAGTACCGCCACGGTCGCCGCCGACACGCACCTGACGTTGCCCGTAGTCGCCAGCGCGACATACATCGTCGAGGCCGTTCTCGTGTGGACCAACGGGGGCGGAGGCTTCCGCGCCGACTGGTCGGCACCGAGCGGCGCAACGATGGTGTGGACCGACAACGACGGCGCTGGCGCGGCCGACTTGGGAACCGACCTGACGTTCAGCGTCACCACCGGGACCACGTTCCAAGGCGCATTGGTCATGAGCACCACGGCCGGAAGCCTCACCCTTCGGTGGGCACAGAGCGCGTCCAACACCGCCGCAACGGTCCTGCTCGCCGGCTGCTATCTGAAGCTCGAACGCGTCGCCTGACGCCCCACACCCCGTACGCCCCGCGCACCGCGCCGGGCGTTTTTTCATGCCCAGGAGGCACCCCGTATGACCAGCACCTCGCGCGGCCTCGACGTGTCCGCGTACCAGTCCGCCCAGGACTGGAAGGCTCACAAGGCCGACGGCCTCACTTTCGCGCTCGCCAAGGCGACCGAGGGGGAGAAGAGTCACGACGCCCGGTTCGCGACCCACATCAAGGGCATACAGTCCGCCGGCCTGGTCGCCGGCGCGTATCACTTCGCGTGGCCGAACCAGTCCGCGACGAAGGAGGCCGCGAACTACATCGCCGCCGTCAAGGCGTACGCCGGCCCCGGGTTCCTGCACTGGCTCGACCTTGAGCGCTACAGCGACGGCCGCAACTATCAGGGCCGGACCGCCGCCCAGATCAAGGCGTACGCCACGGCGTGGATCGCCGCGGTGCAGAAGGCGTTCCCCGGGCAGGTCGTCGGCATCTACACGTCCGCCTCGGACATCGCCGCCGGGCACGTCCCGTCGGGGGTGCCCCTGTGGTACCCGGCCTATCCGTGGGGCGCGGCGACCTACGCCCGAGCAGAGGCCGCTACCCGGCCCAAGCCGAGCGGGCGCACCGTGACGTTCTGGCAGTTCACATCGACCCCCCTCGACCGGAACATCGCGTACCTGTCCCCCTCGGCACTGCGCGAGTGGGCCCAGGGCGACGCCGCCGACGACGAGCCGGCGAAGTACACCCCGCCGAAGTTCCCGACCGGCCTCGCCCCGAACAAGGCCGCGCCGTCGCCGCCGGCCTCGCCCGCGTCATGGCCCTGCCCGCCGTCGAGCAGCTGCTCGACCGCGTCGGCCTCGGCCTGGTCGACGACGACCAGGGCGGTACCGCGTGACCCAACCACCCCCGCCCGAGCAGTCGGTCGCCGTCGAACTGGAGAAGCTACGCGGCACCATGGCCGAAGGGTTCGCCCGAGTCGACGGTTCCCTCGCCCTGCTCGTACAGCGTGGCGACCAGACCGACCGGCAGATCGCCGACCACGACCAGCGCCTCGACGCCCTCGAACGCGCACGGTGGCCCCTGCCATCCGTGGCCGCCCTGGTCGGCGCCCTCGGCCTCGCCCTGTCCCTCTGGCAGTTCGCCCGCCAGTGATTACGGCCGTCGAGCGTGGAATCCTGCTCCTGTGACCACGCCGAAGTACCGCGAGATCGAGAACGCCCTACGCGAACGCATCGCCGACGGCACGTATCCCCCCGGGTCAGCTCTGCCGTCCGAGGATGCCCTCGCCGCCGAGTTCGGCGTAACGCGCCCGACCGTACGCGCCGGCCTCGCCGAACTACGGGCTACGGACGCCGTGACCGTCATCGCCGGCCGCGGCGCGTTCGTACGCGACCCCGAACTCACCGCGCTACGGCGCGAGCGAGATGTCGCGTGGGACATGGCCAAGCGCGAGGCCGACCGCGCCGGCGAGGCCGAGGCGACCGTACGGCGCGTGCTCGCCCTCGCCGGCATGTTCGAGGCCGAAGGACAGACCGAGACCGCCGCGCGCATCCGCGCCACGCTAGAACCGTAGGCATCGACCACACGCCCCCGGGGCGGGGGCGGGGGCGGGGGCGGGGGGGCGGCCGAGGCGTGGGGGGGGGGGGGCGCCGCGGACGGAGGGCGCCACCCCACC
>NZ_JBHYUG010000038.1:46951-52465 GCF_042749375.1 Streptomyces sp. NPDC059477
GACCGGCACTGTGCCGGTCGCGGGGGCTACATTTCTGTTTCCGGAGGCCGTAGACCTCTGAGCAGGTCCGAAAGCCCAATCAGCTCTCTGAAAAGTGGTCCGGCCTGATCCAGCGCAGCCGTTACAGCTATTCCGGCAGGGTCGATGATCGCCCACTCGCATTCCCCGGAGTGCCCTCGCCACAGGCAACAGGGTTCCTTGTGCTCCGGCTTGGGTTTGTCACAGGGCGAGAGACAGATTAAGTGATCGGTTGTGCCCACCGCGTCCCAGAAGAAGAAGACCTGTCGATCGTCGTGGGGAACCAGACGAAGAAACGAACCGTGCGTGTCGTGCGGTTCGTCGGAAAGGTCGCACCGGAAAGGAGTATCAGGTTCATAGCCGATATCCGTCGCGTCGAAGGGCGCGATTTCCAGTGACAGCATGACGAGGTTGAGGTCGATCACTCGCCGGGACGTGCAGCGGTACGGCATCACAGAACTCCCGAGGGCATGGGGAGGCCCCGGCCATCTCCCACGGGGGAGAGAGACGACCGGGGCCGGTTCAGGGGCGCACAGTGGTCTAGGTCGTGTACTCCAACTCAGTCAGAGCCGCATCCCGGATGGCGGAAGAAAGTTCCTCCGGGTTGAGCCTTTCCAGATATCGAATGAGTGCCAATCGGGCACCTTCCAACTCCCCGGATAGACCGTCACCCTGAATTTGTTCAGGAAGAATGATCCTTCGGAACTCCTCGCCCTCGATCGCTCCCTCTGTGAGCTTTTCCGCGAGCCAGAACGGCGTACGTTCCCGAATGGCGAAAGTCAGATGGACGCTGCTTTCAGCCGCGCCCCTCGCGTGGGGGTTGTGAATCCATCCCCGAGGGAGCAAGAGCGATTGTCCGGGCCGCAACTCATACGTCTGATCCGGCCCCTTCGCCGCCCACTCCTCCCGCCAGTGTTCTTGCCAGACGCGGGGCGACTCCAGATGCAGCCGCATTGGGTCTTTGAATTTGGGTTCCCAGAGTTCCCACGTCTTCGTGCCGGAAATCTGCACGATGACGGCCATCTGTTGGTCCCAGTGGTGACGGAGTCCCTGACCCCCGGGAGGGGTCAGGAAGGCGTGCAGGTAGTTCGAGTAACCCGTCTCCCTCTGGATGCGGCGAGAGACGCCGTTGAGGAAGGGCACAACCCTTTGGAGGTTGCCCAGACGAAGGGTGTAGCCCTGCTCGCAGTACCCCCGAAGTTTGTTGCCGTCCGTGCGCCCGTTGGTCATGAAGCCCGCGGGGTTGATGCTCGGCCGCGGAGGCTTGGCACCGTGGTTCATCACTGCGACCTCGGCCGCCGGCACACAGCCGCTGAAAGCCCAGGTCTCGAAGAACCCTTCGTTTACGTGCCGGTCCAACTCTGTCGTCTCGCGCTCGTACAAGCGGGGTTCGTCCGGCCACGAGCCCAGAAGCTCAGTGACTCCGTCCGCCGGCAGCAGGTAGCGCAGTGACATTGCGGGCTCCTTCTGTCATCTAGGAGGGAGCGGGCAAGCGAGGTCTGGATGGAAGTGGTTCGGACAGCAAACAACCTGCATAGCCAACAGGTTTTGAGATTGGAGGTAGTAAACCCAACTCACATCCGATCCGAGCCGAAGCGCTTCACGGCTGTAAGCAATCTTCCCGTCCAAATCGCTGTACGCCCGCTTGCCGTCGTCCCGTTCAAACGGTGGATTTTCCGAATAGTTCTTGTTCAACCACACGACCGCATCATTTACGTCGGTCCACGTACGGTCGATAGCGGCATGGCTCCGCTTCATCAGCCAATGACCGGTCATCAATGGCGGCACCGTGCCGTTCTGAAACTCTGCCGCAGCTTCGCGATAACGATCAAGGACGCGTTGCGTCTGCTTGTCGTCGGGACCCGCGGGCACAGGGGCGCCGTTGGGGTGCGCCGGCCTACGGTTCCCCTCTTGCGCGTACACCTTCGGGGGCCCGATCCACGGCCCGTAACCGTGCCAGTGTCCGGGCGTGCCACCAGGCCAAGTCATGTGCGAACTCCCAGGGGCGAGGGACCGCCCCCAAGGTTCTGGGGGCGGTCGTGATGCTGTCTGAGGGGGCCCTCAGACTAGACCGTCAGCCCGCGCTCGCGGACCCAGTTCGCGGCCCACGTGTCCACCTCGGAGCCGGTGAACCGCAGGTCACCGCCGGTGGCCTCGGTCTTGTTGTCGCGGATGACGAACGAGTCGACCGCGCCGGGGATGGCCGCGACCTCGACGCACGTCTCGTTCTCGCCGCCGAGGTTGCCGCCGCAGTAGGCCGTGAACTCGGCCCCGTCGGTCGACAGCTCGTAGAGGTTCGGGGTCATACTTCCTCCTGGTGCATCGTTGTGCGGAGTGTCGTCTCCGCGCCGTTGTGCACTTGCTGACCCGCCCCGGTGGCGCTCGGGCTGTCCTAGGGCCGTGTTCCGCCGGGGCGGGGGCTTGCCCGCCCCTGCCGGGAATTCACACTAGAAGTCGGGGGAGGCGTCTAGTTGATACGTCCGGCAGAGGCGGGGGTCTGGTGGTCAGCTGTCGCTGTTCTCTCCGTACAGGCTGTCTGGGGTGTGATTACGAATGTGCCGGTCCACAAGTGACCCTTGCGTGACTTGCGTTGTCGGCGTTTTCTGACTGTTCCTGGTGTCTTTCTTGATCTGCGACTTCGCGGCCTTGACGGTGTTCTTCTTGTTGCTCACTCCGCGCCGACCCTTTTGGTAGTGGCTTTTCAGGAACCCGCCCCATCGGGAGGCGGGAAAGAACTGCTAAACGCCCGGATAGGCGCCCCAACGGCACGCCAGGCACGCACAGGCGCCGTCTCGTGGGCGGGCGCGGTCGCGGCTGCTGCTCCTCCGGGAGCCCGCCGGCCCTCAGTCGGGCACGCTCGGCCTCGACCCAATGCAGCTGCTCGATACGGAAGATGCACCAGTGACAGGCCAGGAACTCGACCGTCACCCCTCGTGCCTCCATGGTCCCCACACAGGCAACGGGCAGATTGGTGCGTTCGCATCGGTGGCACGACCCACGGTGAAACTCGAACCGTGCCCACAACTCCATGGGCTTCACTCCCACGGCGCACCCCCGCGTGCGCCGTGGGGGATGGGGCTACCGCCGACCAACGGCAGGAAAGAGACTCGCCGCGCCGTCCACGCGAGCCGAACGTCGCCGTACGACACTGCGAACTCGAACGGTTCTCCGCGACCGAGTGCGGCCTCGGCGTCGCTCGGGTCCCTGTCCAACCAGTCGAAGACGTACGCCGAGGCTGGTTCGTCGAGCGCGGAACCGATCATGTTGAGTTTGACCCGCGCCCAACGAAGCGCGTTCGCCGGGGAGGAGACGCCGCAGGACTTGATGCGGCGCGGTTCGTCCGGGGCATCTGCGTCGGACAACAACCACTCGCACCAGTAGCCGGCGACCGCCATCCCCAAGACGTTCGGCGCCGCGGTCATGGCGCAGCGCTGGCCTGCGCGCGGTCGGAGTCCATCACGTGAAGGAAGCCGCCGGCACTCTCCAGCTTGCGCGCGACCTCGTCGAACTCCTCGGGAACGGGAGAGATCATCGACCGCCACGGCGTCAGCACCGCGCCCGCTTCCTTGTTCTTGATGCGCTCGACGGCCTGCGCCAGTCCGGGGCGCCCCTCGGGGTGGCTGAGTCCGTGGCGATCCTCGATCTCGGCTGCGATGTCCCACCCGAACGCGTCGGCGTACTCGTGTGCCTCGTCCTGCGCTCGGCTGAGGTCCGCGTTCGGCGCTCCGCACATGTAGATGACGATGCGAAAGCGCTCGATCTTCGGTGCTGCGGTCGACGTGCCGCCCTCGTCCGGCGTCACGCCGGCCGCAGCATCGGCAAGGGTCCGCCGGCGCTCACGGTCACCGGCCGTACGTCGCGGGGGTGTTGTCCCCTGCTGCTGTTCGTTCTCGGTTCTGACCATGTGTCAATCGTGGCGCCTCGATCACACATGGTGAAGTGATGGAGAGTAGGACCCAGCGAGGTAACCAGGTCCCAACTCCTACGCTCCGTACGACTTACGCGATCAACGGCATTCCGATGACTTCGCCGATCCGCCGGACTCGCGCCGTCGATACCTTGGCGAGACGATTCCCGATGACCCCCGGCAACGCCTGATGCTTGACCCACTCCGGCGCGTCGAGGCCAACCTCGATCAGGGTGTCGCCGGCCTGGTCGTACAGGCCGGTTGCGCTCTGCGCGAGGGCAACGTCGAGCTTGTACCGGTTGCGCGCGACCTTCGACATGCTCTTGGGAAGTCTCTGCATGTCGGGTTGACTGGCGAGCTTGAGAGCGCGCCCGTAGTTCTTCAGGGCGACGTGAATCCCAACGGCCTCTGTTTTTGCGGCGGTTGGGCCGAAGCTGGTTCCGTACAGCTTTTCATCCCGCCCGAGCCTCGCGGCTGCTGCATGCGCCTGTGAGATGTAGTCGTCGGCTGCGCTCTCGTCCTCGCGCCTCGACGCTGCCACGGCCGCTGAGATCATCAGACGCCCGTACGCGAGCAGTTGGGGGCGAGAGGTGTTACTGAACGACGGCTCGATCGCCAGTGCCGCACGCTCGGCCACGGACACGGCGCGAGGCATCTTGGCGCCTCGGAGGTAGATCCATGACAGCGTGGATTCCAGTAGCGCGGTCAGAACTGGATCGTCAACCTCCTTCGCGAGGTACTTCGCCGACGTGAGGGCGCTCAAAGCGAGGTCCCGTTGTCCGAATCCGGTCGAGCAGGACGCCGCCACGCGGTACGTGCTCGCCAGGATCGATCCCAGCTCTACGCGTTCCGCACCCGTGGCGCTGGCGTACCTGACTTGTCCCTCCATGAGTACCTTCGAGGCGTAGCTACTTACCTTCGAGGTATCGCTCGCCCAGTAGGCAGACCACGCGAGGTCGCGGGCTTTGCCCAACTCCTCGACGGTGCTCGGGTCGTCGATGCCCTCCCACTCGCCGAGTGCGCTCTCGTGCACGGAGTCGGACAGCAGACGCAGGGCGGCGCGGTCGCTCTGGCCCATGCCTCGGCGCGGTGCCTGCTGGCCCAGGATCACGGAGACATCCGTGTTGAGTGCATGGGCGAGCTTGAGCAGGGAACCGACGGACAGCTCTCCGCGGTCCTGCTCTGCCTTTTGCACTAAAGCGAGAGACAAGCCCGACGCGTCGGCTAGGCCCTGCTGTGTCAGATCGGAGCCCCGAAGGTGCTTGATCCTCTTTCCATTCGTCAGATCGGCCCAGTTGCTCACGTTCACCTCAGCGGGTCTCGGGGCGCGGTGCCTTCCCTTTCGATGGTAGGTCCATGCGCGGTGTTACCCGCCGGAAACCGAGGAGTGCCCGGCGGACGTCGCCTGTCCCGTCTCTTGATCCTGCCCGTTCTGGCCTTTGTGACACTGCCCCCGAAACCTCGACGGGCGGGGGGGGCGGGTTCTGGTGGTGGGCGGCCCGCCGGTGGAGGTTCGGGGGGTGGGTCTCGTCGTCGCGCGGGCGCGCGGTGTGTAGAGACACGGTGAGAGATGGGCGTGACTGAGCCGG
>NZ_JBHYUG010000038.1:52475-73836 GCF_042749375.1 Streptomyces sp. NPDC059477
CTGGGCGTGGGGCTGTCTGGTGATGTCTGAGTCTGTGCTGGCCTCTGTGCGGTTTGTTGTTGCCCCCCCCCCCCCCCCTCCCCCCCCCCCCCCCCCGGGGCGGCCCCCCCCCCCCCGCCCTAGCTTGCTCGTTGGGAGGTACGTCTACGCCGTACGGCTCGGTGTCCTTTAGACCCACTGACGTGGAAGAAGGGCAGCACGGCCAGGATGCGGTCGCCGGGGGCGGAGGGGATCACCTGGGTGGTGAGCTGGGCGAGGTTGGTGGCGATCTGCCGGTGGGTGAGCATCACGCCCTTCGGGGTGCCGGTGGTGCCCGAGGAGTACGGCAGGACGGCCACGTCCTCCGCCGGGTCGAGGGCGACGGACGGCTCGGGCGCGGTGGAGGCCAGCATGTCGGTCAGCGAGCGGTGGCCGGGCGCGCTGTCGCAGACGAAGAGCTCCTGGACGCCCCCGGCGAGACCGGCCGCCCTGCGGGCCACGTCCAGCAGCGGGGACACCGTGACGATCCAGCGGGCCGCGCAGTCCGCGAGCTGCTTGGCGAACTCCTCGGGCGTGGCGAGCGGATGCACGGTGGTCACGGAGGCGCCCGCGCGCGTGGCGGCGTAGAACGCGGTCGGGAAGGCGATGGTGTTCGGGCTGTGCAGGGCGAGCACATCGCCCTTGCGCACCCCGGCCTGGGCCAGACCGGCGGCGACCCGGCGGTGGAAGCGGTCCAGCTGCTCGTAGCCGAGGGTGGTGCCGTCGGTGCCGTCGATCAGGGCGGGGGTGTCCCCGAACGCGGCGGCACCGCCGAGCACGGCGTCGTGGATGGGCAGGTTCATGGGCGGGACGTCGGCGTATTGACTGCGGAACGACACCATCGGGTTCTCCTCCATCCCGTACCGGGTACCGGTTCAGGTATCCCGTACCGGTTCAGTACGACTTGGGCAGGCCCAGGCTCTGGTGGGAGACGTAGTTGAGGATCATCTCCCGGCTGACCGGCGCGATCCGGGCCACGCGGGCGGCCGTGATCAGTTTGGCGAGCCCGAACTCGCGGGTCAGGCCGTTGCCGCCGAGGGTGTGCACGGCCTGGTCGACGGCCTTCACACACGCCTCCCCGGCCGCGTACTTCGCCATGTTGGCCGCCTCGCCCGCGCCCGCGTCGTCGCCCGCGTCGTACAGCGCCGCCGCCTTCTGCATCATCAGACGGGCCAGTTCCAGCTCTATGTGGGCCTGCGCGAGGGGGTGGGCGATGGCCTGGTGGGCGCCGATGGGGGCGTTCCAGACGGTCCGCTCGCGGGCGTACTCGATGGCCCGGGACAGCGCGTAGCGGCCCATGCCGATCGCGAACGCCGCCGTCATGATCCGCTCGGGGTTCAGTCCGGCGAACAGCTGGAGCAGCCCGGCGTCCTCGTCGCCGACGAGCGCGTCGGCGGGCAGCCGTACGTCGTCCAGGACCAGCTCGAACTGCTTCTCCGCCGCCTGGAGTTCCATGTCGATGGGGTGCCAGGTGAAGCCCTGCGCGTCGCGCGGGACGATGAACAGGCAGGGCTTGAGCCGTCCCGTGCGGGCGTCCTCCGCGCGGCCGACGATCAGGACGGCGTCGGCGATGTCCACGCCGGAGATGAAGACCTTCCGGCCGGTCAGCAGCCAGGTGTCGCCGTCGCGGCGGGCGGTGGTGGTGATGCGGTGGGAGTTGGAGCCCGCGTCGGGTTCGGTGATGGCGAACGCCATCGTCTTCGTGCCGTCGGCCAGGGCCGGGAGCCAGTGGCGTTTCTGCGTCTCGGTGCCGAAGCGGGATATGACGGTGCCGCAGATCGCCGGGGAGACGACCAGCATGAGGAGGGGGGCTCCGGCCGCGCCCAGCTCTTCGAGGACGATCGAGAGTTCGGTGATACCGGCTCCGCCGCCGCCGTGCTCCTCGGGGAGGTTTACACCTAGGTAGCCCAGTTTGCCCGCTTCTGCCCAGAGGGTGGCTCGGTCGTAGGTGGGGCCGTGGGTCTTGCCGAGGGTGGCGACTGCGGATCGTAGGGTCTGGTGTTCTTCGGATTCGATGGGGGGCATCTCGCTCCTTCGGGGTGCGGGTTGTGGGTGGCTGGTCGCGCAGTTCCCCGCGCCCCTAAGAGGTGGGCTGGACTACCGCCAGCAGGGTGTCGACCTGCACCTGTTGTCCCGTGGTCACGTGGAGGGCATTGAGGGTGCCCGTTACGGGGGCTGTGATGCGGTGTTCCATCTTCATTGCCTCCAGCCATAGGAGGGGGTCTCCCGCCTGCACCGGGGAGCCCTCTCGCAGGCCCTCGGCGATGCGGATCACCGTGCCCGGCATGGGGGCCAGGAGGGAGCCGGGGGCGTGCTGGGTGGTGGGGTCGGGGAAGCGGGGGACGGGGGTCAGGGGGGTGTGGTTGACGTAGATCCGGTCGGCGTAGCGGGCGATCTCGAACGTCCTGCGTACGCCCGCCGCTTCCAGTACGACGTGCCGCGCGTCGGCGTGCAGGACGCGTACTCCGTCGGCCTCCAGGGTGCCCGCGCGGGTGTGGCGGTAGGTGGCCTCGTGTTCCTCCCCGGACAGGCGGTAGCGCTTGGTCTGGGGCTGGGAGGGGAGGTTGCGCCAGCCGCCGAAGCGGGAGCGGCCGTGGGCGTCGGCGAGGGCGGCGGCGAGCGGGGCGTAGGGGTCGGGGGCCGGGGTGGTGAGGGCGGTGAGGTGGCGGTCGTAGAAGCCGGTGTCCATGCGGGCCGCCGTGAACTCCTCGTGGCGCAGGGAGCGGACGAGGAGTTCGCGGTTGGTGAGGGGGCCGTGGATCTCCGTACGGTCCAGGGCGCCCGCCAGCTTGCGGAGGGCCTCCGCGCGGGTGGGGGCCTGGGCGATCACCTTGGCGAGCAGGGGGTCGTAGTGGACGCCGATGGTGTCGCCGTCGGTGTAGCCGGTGTCCAGGCGGACGCTTCCCGGTGCGGTGAGGCGGTGCAGGGTGCCGGTCTGCGGGGTCCAGTCGTGGGCCGGGTCCTCGGCGTACAACCGGGCCTCGACGGCATGGCCCTGCGCGCGGGGCGGCTGCTCGGGCAGGGCGTGGCCCTCGGCGATACGGATCTGCTCGGCCACCAGGTCGATGCCGAACACGGCCTCCGTGACGGGGTGTTCGACCTGGAGGCGGGTGTTCATCTCCAGGAAGTGCGCCGCGCCGTCGGCGACGAGGAACTCGACGGTCCCCGCGCCGACGTACGCCACGCGGCGCGCGGCGCGCTCGGCCAGCGCGTACAGCTCGTCGGTGAGGGCGGGTGCCAGGCCGGGCGCGGGGGCCTCCTCGATGACCTTCTGGTGGCGGCGCTGGAGGGAGCAGTCACGGGTGCCGAGCGGCCACACCGTGCCGTGGGTGTCGGCGAGGATCTGCACCTCGACATGGCGGCCACGCTCGACGTACGGCTCGACGAACACCTCACCGTCGCCGAACGCGCTCGCGGCCTCCGCGCGGGCGCCCTCCAGCGCGCCGGGCAGCTCCTCCAGGCGCCGCACGATCCGCATGCCGCGCCCGCCTCCCCCGGCGGCGGCCTTCACCAGCACCGGGAGATCGGCCTCGGTGACCTCGCCCGGCGGGGCGAGCCCCATCAGCTCCTTGGCGCGGGTCTTGGACGCCATGGCCTCGATGGCGTCGGGCGGTGGCCCGATCCACACCAGCCCGGCGTCCCGTACCTCGCGCGCGAAGCCGGCGTTCTCGGACAGGAAGCCGTAGCCGGGGTGCACGGCGTCGGCGCCCGCCGCGAGAGCCGCCTTCACGATCAGCTCGCCGCGCAGATAGGTGTCGGCGGGCGTGAGCCCCGGCAGCCGTACGGCGTCGTCGGCCACGCGCGCGTGCAGCGCGTCCGCGTCCGCGTCGGAGTACACCGCGACCGTGCGGATACCGAGGTCACGGCAGGTGCGGAAGATCCGGACGGCGATCTCGCCCCGGTTGGCCACAAGGAGAGAAGTGATCATGGGTGGTCCCTCACATCCGGAAGACGCCGAAGCCGCCGCGCACGCCCTCGTAGGGCGCGGTGTGGACGGCGGACAGGCACAGGCCGAGGACGGTCCGGGTGTCGCGGGGGTCGATGACCCCGTCGTCGTAGAGCCGCCCGGACAGGAACATCGGCAGCGACTCGGACTCGATCTGCCCCTCGACCATCGCGCGCAGGGCGGCGTCGGCGTCCTCGTCGTACGGCTGCCCCTTGGCGGCGGCCGACTGGCGGGCGACGATCGACAGCACCCCGGCGAGCTGCTGCGGGCCCATGACGGCCGATTTGGCGCTGGGCCAGGCGAACAGGAAGCGCGGGTCGTAGGCCCTGCCGCACATGCCGTAGTGCCCGGCGCCGTACGACGCCCCCATGAGGACGGACAGATGGGGAACGCGGCTGTTGCTGACGGCGTTGATCATCATGGCGCCGTGTTTGATGATGCCGCCCTGCTCGTACTCCCGGCCGACCATGTAGCCGGTGGTGTTGTGCAGGAACAGCAGCGGGATGTCCCGCTGGTTGGCGAGCTGGATGAACTGGGCCGCCTTCTGCGACTCGGCGCTGAAGAGCACGCCCTGGGCGTTGGCCAGGATGCCCACGGGGTAGCCGTGCAGGGTGGCCCAGCCGGTCGTCAGGCTCGTCCCGTACAGCGGCTTGAACTCGTCGAAGTCGGAGGCGTCCACGATCCGGGCGATCACCTCGCGCGGATCGAAGGGGATCTTGAGATCGCCGGGGACGATGCCGAGCAGTTCCTCCGGGTCGTACTTCGGCGGCTCGGCCGGCCCCGGATCCTCGTACGCCTTGCGGTGGTTGAGGCGGGCGACGACCCGGCGGGCCTGGCGCAGGGCGTCCGGCTCATCGACGGCGAAGTGGTCGGCGAGGCCGGAGGTGCGGGCGTGCATCTCGGCGCCGCCCAGCGACTCGTCGTCGCTCTCCTCGCCGGTCGCCATCTTCACGAGCGGCGGCCCGCCCAGGAACACCTTCGCGCGCTCCTTGACCATGATCACGTGGTCCGACATGCCGGGGATGTAGGCGCCTCCGGCCGTCGAGTTCCCGAAGACGACGGCGATGGTGGGGATGCCCGCGGCGGACAGCCGGGTGAGGTCCCGGAAGACGGCTCCTCCGGGGATGAAGATCTCCTTCTGGGAGGGCAGGTCGGCGCCGCCGGACTCCACCAGGCTGATGCAGGGCAGCCGGTTGGCGAGCGCGATGTCATTGGCCCGCAGCGCCTTCTTCAGGCTCCACGGGTTGCTCGCGCCGCCGCGCACGGTCGGGTCGTTGGCGGTGATCAGGCACTCCACGCCCTCCACCACGCCGATCCCGGTGACCAGCGAGGCGCCCACGGTGTGGTCACTGCCCCAGGCCGCCAGCGGGGACAGCTCCAGGAAGGGCGTGTCCGGGTCCAGCAGCAGCTCGATGCGCTCCCGGGCGAGCAGCTTGCCGCGCTTGCGGTGCCGCTGCACGTATTTCTCGCCGCCGCCCGCCAGCGCCTTCGCGTGCTCGACGTCCAGCTCGGCGAGTTTCGTGAGCATGGCGTCGCGGTGGGAGCGGTGGTCGGGGGAGGTGGGGTCGAGGGTGGATTCGAGGATGGTCACCGGGGCCTCCGGGGCGGCGCGAGGTGGGGGGCGCGAGCCGGGGTGGGGATGGGGTGGGGATGGGTCTGGGCGACGGTGGGGGATGGTGGGGGTTGTGGCGGCGGGGCGATCACAGGAGCGCCTCCGGGATGTCCAGGTGGCGGGAGCGCAGCCATTCGCCGAGCGCCTTGGCCTGCGGATCGAAGCGGGCCCGCGCGGCGACGCCTTCGCCGAGGATGCCCTCGACCACGAAGTTCAGCGCGCGGAGATGGGGCAGCGGATGCCGGGTGACCGGCAGGTCCCGGGTCTCGGGCAGCAGTTCCCGGAACCGCTCGACGGTCAGCTCGTACGCCAGCCACCGCCACGCGTCCTCCGACCGCGCCCACACCCCGACGTTGGCGTTGCCCCCTTTGTCCCCGCTCCGGGCCCCGGCGACTAGCCCGAGGGGGGCGCGGCGGGTGGGGCCGGGGGTGGGCGGGGGTGGCGGGAGGCCGGGGTCGGCGTCACACGCTTCGCGCACTTCGCGCACTTCGCCGACTCCCGATCCTTCGGGCCCGTCGATGACGAGGGTCTCGGCGGCCGGAGCGATCTGCACCCGGCGTCCGTCGGGGAGGACGGCCACATGGTCGACCTCGCCCTGCGGGACGTACGCCTCCTCGAAGACCCCGTAGGGCGAGCCCTTCCCGGGGGGCGCGAGCACATGGAACCCGGGGTAACTGCCCAGCGCCAGCTCCACGGCGGCCCCGCTCAGCGCCCGGCCGACCTTGCTCTCGTCCGCGTCCCGCACGACCAGCCGCAGCAACGCGCTCGCCGTCTCCTGCGTACCGGCGTCGGGGCGGTCCGTGCGGGCCAGCTCCCAGCGGACCTCGGCGGGGCGGGACTTGGCCAGCGCCTCCTCCAACTGCCCGCGCACCAGCGCCGCCTTGGCCTTGATGTCCAGGCCGGTGAGCACGAAGGCGACCTCGTTGCGGAAGCCGCCGAGCCGGTTGAGCCCGACCTTGAGGGTGGGGGGCGGTGCCTCACCCCGGACGCCCTCGATCCGTACCCGGTCGGGCCCGTCCTGGGCGAGCCGTACGGTGTCCAGCCGCGCGGTGACGTCCGGCCCCGCGTACCGGGCGCCGCCCGTCTCGTACAGCAGTTGCGCGGTGACGGTCCCGACGTCGACGAACCCACCGGTGCCGGGGTGTTTGGTGATGACGCTGGTGCCGTCGGCGTGGATCTCGGCGAGTGGAAAGCCGGGGCGGCGGACGTCCCCGTCGTTGAAGAACGCGTAGTTGCCGCCGGTGGCCTGTGTCCCGCACTCCAGCACATGCCCGGCGACGACGGCTCCCGCCAGCCGGTCGTACTCGTCCGCCCGCCACCCGAAGTGCGCGGCGGCCGGTCCGGTGACCAGCGCCGCGTCCGTCACCCGCCCGGTGACCACGACATCGGCGCCCGCGCGCAGACAGGCCGCGATCCCGAAACCCCCGAGATAGGCGTGCGCGGCGAGGGTGCCCGGGTGGGCGGCGGTGAGGTCGTCGCCCTCGACATGCGCCACGCGCGCGGGGATGCCGAGCCGGTCCGCCAGCTTGCGCACGGCGTCCGCGAGCCCCGCCGGATTCAGCCCGCCCGCGTTGGTCACGATCCGCACGCCCCGCTCCTGGGCGAGCCCGAGGGTGTCCTCCAGTTGCCGCAGGAACGTACGCGCGTATCCCGCTCCCGGGTCCTTCAGCCGGTCCCGGCCGAGGATCAGCATGGTCAGCTCGGCGAGATAGTCACCCGTCAGCACGTCCAGCTCGCCGCCGGTGAGCATCTCGCGCAGGGCGTCGAAACGGTCGCCGTAGAAGCCGGAGGCGTTGCCGATACGGAACGGCTCCGCCGGGGTGGGTGAGGTGTTCGGTAAGGCGTTGGGTGCGGTGTTCGGTGAGGTGTGCGGTGAGATATGCGGTGAGGCGTTCACCTTGCGTCCCCTTTCGGTGGGCGTCCGGCGCCGGGCGGGCCCGCGAACGCCTGGGCGATGTCCAGCCAGCGGTCCGCGTCGGGGCCGTCGGCATGGAGGGCGAGGTCGTCGCGATGGGCACGCCGGGTCACGAGCAGACAGAAGTCGAGCGCCGGTCCGGTGACCCGCTGCCCGGCCCCCTCGGGCCCGTACTCCCACAACTCCCCACCCGGACCGGCCAGTTCCACCCGGAACTCCTCGGCGGGCGGTGTCAGTCCACGCACCCCGAAGGCATGGTCACGCGCCCGGACCCCGATCCGCGCCACATGCCGCAGCCGCTTGGAGGGTGGCCGCACCACACCCACCGCATCGGCGATGTCCAGCCCGTGCGCCCAGGTCTCCATGATCCGGGCGGTCGCGAGGGAAGCGGCGGCCATGGGCGGCCCGTACCAGGGAAACCTCGCACCCGGCCGCGCGCCCCGCAGAGCCGCGTCGAGCGCGCCCCGCCCCGCACGCCAGCGCGTCAGCAACTCGGCGGGCGGCAGCCCGGCATCCTCCCTCGCACCGTCGTCCACAAAGGTCTCCGGCGAGGCCAGCGCCTTCTCCACGCATGCTTGGAAGCCGGCCTCATCGGTCACCGCGAGCAGGGCCGACCGGTCCGTCCACGCGAGATGGGCGACCTGATGCGCCACACTCCACCCCGGCGCGGGCGTGGGAGACGCCCACTCCTGCGGCCCCAGAGCGGCCACGATCGCATCGACCTCCGCGCTTTCCTCGCGCAGATCATCGAAGACGGGCGTCGAATCAAACACGGCTGCGCTCCCCTCGGAACACGACGGTGTGCGGGGCGATGCGTGCAGAGCATGGCAGCGGGCGGAGAAACAAGCAAGCGTGCTTGCATTGACTGGCGGGGACGGTCACCTGGCCGCTGGAGCCGCGCCGCAGCCGCGCCGTAGCGGCCCTCTCACCGCCACTCCCACCGCCACACTCTTGCTGCAGCTCTTGCTGCCGCTCTTGCTCCCGTTCCTGTTGCCGTTCCTGATGCCGTTCCTGTTGCGGCTACCGTTCCCGGGGCTCCGGGGACACCGGAGTCTCCGGGGACACCCGCGGCTTCCCCCGCCGCCCCTTGGGGCCGGTCGGGCTCATCCGGCGGGTCTGCGTTCTCACCGCGCCCATGCTCGCCGCGATGACCAGGGCGATGGCGGCGGCCTCCATGGCGTTCAGGGCCTGGTCGAGGATGAGGAAACCGGCGGTGGCGGCGATGGCCGGTTCGAGGCTCATCAGGATGGCGAAGGTGGGGGCGGGCAGGCGGCGCAGGGCGAGGAGTTCGAGGGTGTAGGGGAGGACCGAGGAGAGGACGGCGACCGCCGCGCCCAGGGCGAGGATCTCCGGGTCCAGCAGCTTCGTACCGGACTCGGCGATGCCCAGGGGCAGGAAGAGCACCGCCGCCACCGCCATGGCGAGCGCGAGTCCGTCCGCCTGCGGGAAGCGGCGGCCGGTTCTCGCGCTGAAGACGATGTACGCCGCCCACATCGCGCCCGCCGACAGGGCGAAGGCCGCGCCGACCGGGTCGAGGGTGTCGAAACCGCCGCCGCCGAGCAGGAAGACACCGGCCAGGGCGAGGCCCGCCCAGACGAAGTTGATCGCACGGCGGGAGGCGATGACGGACAGGGCCAGCGGGCCGAGCACTTCGAGGGTGACGGCGGCGCCCAGCGGGATGCGGTCCACGGCCTGGTAGAAGAGGCCGTTCATCGCGGCCATGGTGATACCGAAGACCACGACCGTGCCCCAGTCGGTGCGGGAGTGCCCGCGCAGCTTGGGCCGGCAGATGATCAGCAGCACGAGCGCTGCCACCGCCAGCCGCAGGGTGACGATGCCGAGGGCGCCGGCCCGGGGCATCAAGGTCACCGCCAGCGCCCCGCCGAACTGCACCGACACCCCACCCGCCAGCACCAGCCCGACGGGCCCGAGAGAACCGCGTCGGCGCGGGGAGCCACCGGACGGGGTGGTGGCGGGGGCCCGGGTAGGCGCGGGCGACGGCGAGGTGGCTGCGTCGGGGGTGGTCACAGGGCGTTCCAGGGGGCTCGGTGCGGGTGATTGTCGTTCATTACCATGTACCTATCAGTCCAGAGTAGTGGACTCCGTCAGGGGTGTGAACCGCTCACGCCACTGACCTTCCTGTCGCGTCCGTCACCCCGTTCCACCTGCCCTGGGGGGGCGGGACCGTACTTCCGGAGGGCGGCGAGTGGCGAGCGGCGCTGAGGACGGAAGGTGAAGGAATCGGCCACCGGCGGTCAAGGCCGTCCGGCCGCTGACCCGGCAGGCTGGATCTCGTACCCAACTCCCGCTCGCCAGAAGGAGAGAAGTCCGATGTCCTTCCGCATCCGCGGGGCCCTGACCGTCACCGCCTTGGCCACGGCGTTGGTCACCGGAGCCGCGGCACCGGCGCTCGCCGACCAGCACGTCACCGTCACCCCGCTCGACCATCACGTCACCATCACACCCCTCGACCAGAACGTCACTGTCAGGCCCCTCGACCAGAACGCCACGGTCGCACCGCTCGGCGGCGTCTCGGCCTAGGGCCGTGCGCTTCTCGGGCATCAGCACACATCCGAAGGTCACCCATCCGAAGGTTTCCGAGAACGGAAGATCGGCTTGAAACGCACTTCAGCATTGCTGGGACTGGCACTGGCCGCGTCCCTCTCCCTGCCGCTGCTCACGGCCGGACCGGCGCACGCCACGGCCGGTGACTGCCGGGCCTCCTTGAAATCCCAGGGCTACCTGGTCGGCCCGATCGTCACCAAGGCGTGCGACTCCGGGGCACAGGGATCTGCGCCCAAGTGCGTCGGCCCCCTGGTGAACGTGGGAGTGAGCGTCACCCACGCGGAGACCGCTTGCAAGCGTGCTTCCGCGCCCGCCAAGAAGACCCCGCAGCAGCCCGGCAAGAAGATCCCGCAGCCCGGCAAGAAGATCCCGCAACCCGACAAGAAGATCCCGCAGCCCTCCAAGAAGGGTTCGTAGCGCATCCTCGGCCGGAGGTCCGGTCACGAACCCGGCGGCAGCGGCTGCGGCTGCGGCAGTGCCTCCGGCAATGACTCGGCCAGGACCTCCGCCAGATGTCTCCCCCGCGCGCCCGCCAGTTGTTCCAGCTGGGTCCGGCAGGAGTAGCCGTCCGCCAGGATCACCGCGTCGGTGGGGGCCGATGCCAGCGATGGGAGGAGCTGTTCCTCCGCGCAGGCGCGGGAGACCTCGGCGTGGCCGCGTTCGAAGCCGAAGTTTCCGGCGAGGCCGCAGCAGCCGCCGGAGAGTTCGCCGGTCAGGCCGGCCGCCGCGCGCAGCCGCCGTTCGGCGGTGTCGCCGAGGATCGCGTGCTGGTGGCAGTGGGTCTGTCCGACGGCTGGGCGGTCGAGCCGGGGCGGTGTCCAGTGGGGGGCGTGGCGCTCCAGAGTCTGGGCGAAGGTCAGGACGCGGGCGGCGAGACGGGCGGCTCTGGGGTCGTCGGGCAGTAGCTCGGGGAGATCGGTGCGCAGTGCGGCGGCGCAACTGGGCTCCAGGACGACCACGGGGGCGGTGGTCTCCAGGACGGGTTCCATGAGGTCGAGGGTGCGGCGGAGCACCGCGCGGGCGCGGTCGAGCTGGCCCGTGGAGACATAGGTGAGGCCGCAGCAGACCCGGCCCCGGCCGCGCAGCAGGGACCTGGGGTCGAGGGCGACCGTGATGCCGTCGCCGATCGGGGGGCGGGTGAAGTGGACGGTCGGGGGGAGCGCGACGCGCAGCCCGGCGGCCTCCAGGACCCGGACGGCGGACCGTCCGACGGACGGGGCGAGGTGCTCGGTGAAGGTGTCCGGCCAGAGGATGACCAGCTCGCCGTCCGGCGGGGCGGTCGTGGTGCCCCGGCGTCGCTCCCACCACCGGCTGAAGGTCTGCCCGGCCAGCCGGGGAATCCCCCGCTCACGGTCGACACCGGCGAGCCGCTTGCCGAGCCGGGCGAGGGGCGACACCGCGGCCAGGGCGTTGACCAGCCATGCCGTCCGGGTCCGGGACACCCAGCGCAGCCACAGCGGCAGCCGTCCGAGGCTGTAGTGCGCGGCGGGGCGGCGGCGTCCGGCGTAGTGGTGATGCAGGAACTCCGCCTTGTAGGTGGCCATGTCGACGCCGACCGGGCAGTCCGAGCGGCAGCCCTTGCAGGACAGGCACAGATCCAGCGCGTCCCGTACCTCCGTGGACCGCCAGCCGTCGGTCACCAGCTCCCCGGCGAGCATCTCGTGCAGCAGCCGGGCGCGTCCCCGGGTGGAGTGGGTTTCGTCGCCGGTCGCGCGGAAGGACGGGCACATGACGGCGGGCCCGGACGCGATGGTCGTACGGCATGTGGCGACGCCGACGCAGCGGCGGACGGCGGCCGAGAAGTCACCGCCGTCGGCGGGGTAGCCGAAGGCCACGTCGACGGGCTCGCGGGGCAGCACGGCGAAGCGCAGGTCGGCGTCGAGGGGTGCGGGGCGGACCAGCATTCCGGGGTTGAGGAGGTCGTCGGGGTCCCAGACGGCCTTGGCCCGCTCGAAGAGGGCGACCATGTCCGGCCCGTACATCGTGGGGAGGAGTTCGGAACGGGCGAGCCCGTCGCCGTGCTCCCCGGAGAGCGAGCCGCCATGGGCGACGACAAGGTGGGCCAGTTCCTCGGAGAAGCGCCGGAAACGGGCCACGCCCGCGTCGGTGAGCAGGTCGAAGTCGATCCGGACATGGATGCAGCCGTCGCCGAAGTGCCCGTACGGGGTGCCGCGCAGGCCGTGGGTGGTCAGCAGGGCCCGGAAGTCGCGCAGGTAGGGGCCGAGGCGGGCCGGTGGTACGGCGCAGTCCTCCCAGCCGGGCCAGGCCTCGCTGCCGTCGGGCATCCGGGTCGCCGTACCGGCGGCGTCCTCGCGGATCCGCCACAGCGCGCGTTGACCGGCGGGGTCGGTGACCACGCGTGCGTCGAGCACGTCGGCCGCGCGGATGACGGCGTCGGCGTGCGCCCGCGCCTCGGCCGGTGTCTCGCCGCCCGTCTCCACGAACAGCCAGGCCGCGCCGCGCGGCAGCCCCGCCGGGTCGGGCACCAGGTCGATGGCCATGCCCTCCACGGTCAGCGGCCCGTACGGCAGCAGGCCCGCGGCGGCTTCGGCGGCGGCGGCCTCGTCGGCGTACCCCAGCACCGCCAGCGCTCGCGCGCGGGGTGCCTCCACGAGCCGTACGACCGCTTCGGTGAGCACGCCGAGGGTGCCTTCCGAGCCGCAGAAGGAACGGGCGACATCGGCGTGGTGCTCGGGCAGCAGCGCGTCCAGCGCGTAGCCGGAGATACGGCGGGGGAGGTCGGGAAATCCGGTGCGCAGCCGCGCCAACTGGTCGTCGATCAGCTCCCGGAGCCCGTCCGGCGCACCGGCCCACTCCTGCCCCAGCCGCAGCGGCTCGCCCCGCGCGGTGAGCACGGACAGTTCGCGGACGCTGTCGGCGGTGGTGCCCCAGGCGACGGAGTGGGACCCGCACGAGTTGTTCCCGATCATGCCGCCGAGGGTGCAGCGGCTGTGGGTGGCCGGGTCGGGCCCGAAGCGCAGTCCGTGCGGGGCGGCGGCCTCCTGGAGCCGGTCCAGGACGAGCCCCGGCTGTACGACGGCGGTACGCGCCTCGGCGTCCAGGGAGATCAGCCGGTTCATGTGCCGCGTGAAGTCCAGGACGACGCCGGTGCCGGTCGCCTGCCCGGCGATGGAGGTCCCGCCCCCGCGCGGCACGACGGGCACCCCGCGGGCGCGGCACACCGCCAGCACGGCCGCCACGTCATCGGCGTCTCTGGGCGCGACCACCCCCAGCGGGACCCGCCGGTAGTTGGAGGCGTCCATGGTGACCAGCGCGCGGGAGGTGACGTCGAAGCCGACGTCACCGCGCACCGCGCGGCGCAGTTCCGCTTCGAGATCCGTCTGATCGGTGCGGTCGGGGTGATCGGTGCGGTCGGTGAGATCCGTCATGGGTCCAGGATGCACGCGCTCACGCAGAGTCACATCGAGTTGTCCACAGCCACCCACTATTAGTAGTACCAACCCTGCGAGGGGCGGGCCGAAGGAAGTCCGGGACGCGGAGTCCAGGCCCTGGAGATCTCGTCTCATCCGACGGACACCGTTCCGCCCGGTTTCGCCCACCCGATACGCTCCGGATCGTGGCCGACATCCAGATTCCCGCTGACATCAAGCCCGCCGATGGTCGATTCGGCGCTGGCCCCTCCAAGGTGCGAGTCGAGGCGCTGGACGCCCTCGCCGCCACCGGTACCTCTCTGCTGGGCACCTCCCACCGCCAGGCCCCGGTCAAGAACCTGGTCGGCCGGGTGCGTGACGGCATCCGCGAGCTGTTCCAGCTGCCCGACGGCTACGAGGTGATCCTCGGCAACGGCGGCTCCACGGCGTTCTGGGACGTCGCGACGCACGGCCTGATCGAGAACAAGTCGCAGCACCTGAACTTCGGTGAGTTCAGCTCGAAGTTCGCGAAGGCGGCGAAGCTGGCGCCGTGGCTGGCCGACCCGGACGTCATCGCGTCGGACCCCGGTACGCACCCGGAGCCGGTCGCGGCGGCGGGCGTCGACGCGTACGCGTTCACCCACAACGAGACCTCGACCGGTGTCGCCATGCCGATCAAGCGGGTCGCGGGCGCGGACGAGGGCGCGCTGGTACTGGTCGACGCCACCTCCGGCGCCGGGGGCCTGCCGGTCGACATCACCGAGACCGACGTGTACTACTTCGCCCCGCAGAAGTCCTTCGCCGCGGACGGTGGCCTGTGGATCGCCGTCTTCTCGCCGGCCGCGATCGAGCGCGCGGAGCGGATCCACGCGTCCGGGCGTCACATCCCGGAGTTTTTCTCGCTGCCGACGGCGATCGACAACTCGCGCAAGAACCAGACGTACAACACCCCGGCGCTCGCCACCCTGTTCCTCCTGGGTGAGCAGCTGAACTGGCTCAACGGCCAGGGCGGCCTGGACTGGGCGGTCCGCCGCACGGCCACCTCCGCGCGGACGCTGTACGGCTGGGCGGAGGACGTGAAGTTCGCCAGCCCGTTCGTCGCCGACCCCGCCAAGCGCTCGCAGGTCATCGGCACGATCGACTTCACCGACGAGGTGGACGCGGCGGCCGTCGCGAAGGTGCTGCGCGCCAACGGCATCGTGGACACGGAGCCGTACCGCAAGCTGGGCCGCAACCAGTTGCGCGTGGCGATGTTCCCGGCGATCGAGCCGTCGGACGTCGAGGCGCTGACGAAGTGCGTGGACTATGTGATCGAGCAGCTCTGACGCTGCCGCGTCAGGTACGGCGGTTTCCGGTACGACGACGAAGGGCGCCCGGCGGTACGAATCCGCGGGGCGCCCTTTTGTCGGTGCCTGGCTCTTGCTCTAGCTCTGCGCGTCGGCCTCAGCCTCTGCGAAGAGTTCCTCGGCGTTCGTCACGCTCACGGACCGGTCGAACCAGACACCCAGTACGTCGACGTCGGTGCACTCGGTGATCCGCTGACGAATGTCGTCGGAGACCTCGACATCGCGTACGTAGAGCACTCGGAGGATAGCCTCGGCACGGCCCTTGGCAAGGCCCTTGGCAAGGCCCTCGGCCTCGCCCTTCTCGCGGACAGCGAGCCATGTCTCTTCCATGACTGTGCCACTACCGGGGAATTGGGGACTCCACGCCTTCACCAACTGCCTCCAAAGGTATCGGGCCGGGCTGTCGCCCAGACCAATCTCGACGTACTCCGCCCAGTCGCCAACGCCAATGCCGTCGTCGGTCTCGGTATCAGCCTCGGATCTGGCCTTCATCCCATCCGACAGCGCTTCCAGTATGGCAGGCAGCCCCGGGTCCTTGGCGTGGGCAAACGCCGAGAACACGGCGACCGGAAGGTCCTGCGCGGCCTGGTCCGGGTCGGTGATCACGGACAGGTTCCCCGGCCCGAGGACCAGGGGGAACACATGCATGCTGGTGTGGAAGCGGCGCCCGATACGGATGGGTTCCATCGCCCACGCGGCTGTCGTCTTGTCCCGGCAGAGCACCAGGAGGATCGGCGGCAGTCGGTACTTGGCATACAGGTAGGCCAAGTAGTACGTCCAGCTGTTGCGTTTGTCCGGGTCCGGCTTGCTTTGAGACTCGACGGCGAGCAGGAAGCCGCCCTCGTCGTCGGCGGCTCGCACCTGGAACAGGCTGTCCACCCGGCGCTCGATCGGCTTGATCTCGGTGAGATCGGTGTCCAACGGGTCGATCGAGTAGTACTCGGGGAAGGTGATACCGGCCCGCGGCAGCAGCCGGGAGAACAAGCCCGGCTCCCGCCTGAAGATCCGATGCATCGCATCGTGAGCTGAACTGACCATACGGCGGAACGTAGTCGCACGAACACGCCCTGCGGGACGATACGGGCGGTACGTCAGCCGGACGAGTGAATATGCCTATGGACTATGCCAAGAGGCGCCCTACGGGATCCGCGGGGCGCCCCTGAGCGTGACTGCCCCTAGCCGAACTGCCGGATGAAGGCGTGCCAGCTCTCGCGGGAGGCGGTGAGGAGGGGGCTGGCGGGCTGCTTGCTGTCGCGGACGGCTCGGCCGTCGTCGGCGGCGTCTGCCACCTCTACGCAGTTGGTCTCCGGCTGGGAGTACGACGACTTCCAGAAGGGGCTTACAACGTCGGTCACAACACGTCTCCCTCCATGCCTACGCGAACTGCCGGACGAACGCGTGCCAACTCCCGCGCGAGGCGGCGAGGAGAGGGCCGGCGGGCTGCTTGCTGTCGCGAACGGCTCGGCCATCGACTGATGTGGCAGCCACTTCTACGCAGTTGCCCTGCTGCCCTGAGTACGAAGACTTCCAAAAGGGGCCAGCAACCACGGTCACCATGTTCCCTCCTCCATACCTACGAGAACTGCCGTATGAACGCGTGCCAGCCCTCGCGCGAGACCGCGACAAGAGGGCCAGCGGACTGCTTGCTGTCACGGACAGCCCGGCCGCCAGGAGCCGTGTCGGCGACCTCTACACAGTCACCATGCTGCCCCGAGTGCGACGACTTCCAAAAGGGGCCAGCAACCACGGTCACGACACGTCTCCCTCCATGCCTACGCGAACTGCCGGACGAACGCGTGCCAACTCCCGCGCGAGGCGATGAGGAGGGGACCGGTGGGCCGCTTGCTGTCGCGGACTGCCCGGCCACCGGGAGCCGTGTCGGCGACCTCGACGCAGTTGTTCTCTTGCCCCGAGTGCGACGACTTCCAGAAAGGACTCACAACCTCGGTCACGACGCGTCCCCCTCCATACTTACGCGAACTGCCGGACGAACGCGTGCCAGCCCTCGCGCGAGACCGCGACAAGGGGGCCGGCGGGCTGCTTGCTGTCACGGACGGCCCGGCCACCGGGAGCCGTGTCAGCGACCTCGATGCAAGCGTTCTCCTGCCCCGAGTACGACGACTTCCAGAAGGGGCTTACAACCTCGGTCACTATGCGTCTTCCTTCAAACTCCGCAGTATGCTCCGGATGACCTTCGAACTCTCATCCGGCGCCAACGCTGACGATCGTAGTAGGTCGAATGCATTGGCGTAAGCGGCAAGGTCCTCAGCGCCTTCAAGGACCGACGTGCCTCGCAGGTTGTCCATGGCGACCGCTTCAACCCTCGGCTCCTCGTCAAAGCTGAAGGAGTAGAAGGCGCAGGAGTAACCGGCCAAGACGCCCGCGCTGAACGGCAGCACCTGCACGGTGACATTCTTGCGCTCGCCGATCTCAAGGATCGCGGACAACTGCTCCCGATGAATCTCAACGTTCACAAGTGGGTGGGCAAGGACCGCTTCCCAAAGGATGGCCGTGTACGACGCCCCGCCCTCTTCGATCTTCGCCTGCCGCCCCACGCGTACCTTCACCAGTTGGCCGACCCGTTCCGGATCGAGATAGTGGGGGCCACCGACAATAACCGCTTCCGCATAGGCCGGAGTTTGGAGCAGCCCCGGGACCATGACCGGCTGCCATTCCCGGATGTAGGTCGCGTCGTCCTCCAGCGCGATGTGATCGAGATAGTCCGAGCGCAGGTGCGCCGCATGTTCGAGCCACCAACCCCTGTTCCTGGAGTGCTTGGCCAAGTCCTCCAACTTGGCCCGCACTTCCGGGTCGGCAACGCCGTACGCATCCAGCAGCAGCCGCACCTCAATCACCCGCGCGGTGAAGTGACCGCTTTCAAGGCGGCTGATCCTGGCCTGACTTGCCGCGATGATCTCGGCGGCCTGCGGTTGATCGATCTTGGCCGCGTGCCGGTACTGCCTGAGTGCCGCCCCCAAGCGCCTGCTGCGCACCGTCGGTCGTCCACCAGTGGGCATGGGCCCTCCCCTCTTCTCCGGAAACGATGGCACACAAGGCGGGAGCTACGAGAGTCCACCACTCGATCGAGTGATTGAGTGTATGTATTCACTCAGCCATGTTGCTCGACACCCAAATACAGCCGTAGCTTCATGAAGGCGCCGCAACGGAGCGCATCTTGACGACACGTCAGGAGGTACGGCACCCCCATGCCCGAACCCGAGATCTTCCGCATCCCCAAGCGCAGGCAGCACGTCCCGGCGGCCCGTCACCGCATCCGCAAGACGCTCGCGAACTGGGGAATCACCGGCGAAGTCGCCGACGCCATCACGCTCGCCGCCAACGAACTCATCACCAACGCCGTGGCCCACTGCCGCGTCGGTCACGCCCAGGTACGGATCACGCTCACCCTCCAGGGCGCCGAACTGCTGCTGGAGGTCGCCGACCCCGACCGGGACCGGCTCCCCCGGCCCCACAACTCCGACCCGGACGAAGAACACGGCCGCGGACTGACCCTCGTAGCCGGGCTGGCCGACGCCTGGGGCCATCGGACCGAGCCGTACATCAAGTGTGTGTGGGCGCGATTCACGGTCACCGAGAGGCTGGAGGCGGCCCATGCTCCGGCGGATTTATGACGCGCTCGCGCGCCTGCGTCCCAGGCGCCCCGCGCCAAGCGTCCAGGACCTCGTGCAAGAGGCCCGCACCCCGGACCCGTACGTGTGGCGGCTGCCAAGCCCTCACCAGGCCCGTTGGCGTCGCTGGGCCAGACGCAATCGCGCGGCCGGCCATCGTCTGCCGCTGCTGCCGGACGAGGAGTGCTGGCACAAGCCCCGTCACACACGCGGACCCCGTTGGGAGACCTCCGACGACGTCGTACGGCCGTACGTCCTCAGACCTTGACCGGACGGTGGAGAGCGAACGACCATGCACCACCACGCCTACCTCTGGACCGGCCCCAAACCCCGTTTCGACCAGGAAGCCCTACGGCGGCCCCCGCCCCCCGAGCCGCCCCCCGCCGGAGCGCGGCCCGAGCTGGTCCAGAGGTATCGCGAGGTCGCCGCCGAGTTCCCCGCCTCGGACCTGCCCCCGCTGGAGACGGCGTACTGGCTCGTCAAAGCCCGTTCACTCGTGCGCGGCACCTGGCACGACCCCCGGTCGGCCGCCGCCTGGCTGGGAGAGCGGCTCGCCGCGTACACACCCCGGTTCGCCTCCCCCTGCGACCCCGGCGCCCTGGTCGCCTCCGCCCATCACCGGCTCGCCGCCGGCGACGACGTGTCCCTCGGCTTCTATCTCGAACGCCCCGCCTACCTCTGCCTCGCCCTCGTCACCTGCGCCCCGAACCGCCAGCACCCGGCGTTTCCCTGCCCTACGGCAGCTCCGCCAGTGCCGCCCCCACCCCCACCGCCGCCAGCCCAACCAGCAGCACCAGTGCGGTGATGACGATGTCGTGGCCCCGGGAATGGCGTTGGTCCGGCAGGTCCAGGGTGAAGACGGACGGGTTCTCCGGCGTGTAATGAACCGTGACCTCCCGGCCATGGGACTTGACCGGGTCCGGCAGGTCCCTCGTGCAGTAGGCGAGGACCGCCTCGCCCGCGTGGGTCGTGAACGCGAGGACCGGGGTGTGGCTGGTCGTCAGGCCGCCATCGCCGTCGTCGCTGACGTCCTTGAGCACGGCGACGATCCGCCCCGGGACGGGGGTCATCGACGTCAGCCGGGCGATCCGGCGGCTCGCCTCATGGGCGTTCACCGGCAGGAAGAACGCGGCGCTGACCGCCAGCGGCGCGCCGGAGCCGATCAGTGCCCACGGCCAGCCCCAGTCGATCGCCGCGTAGGTGACCAGTCCGGCATAGATGAGGAAGACCGCGCAGCTCGGCCAGCCCAGCCCCCGGCTTGACTCCAGGTTTGTGGTGAAGCGGAAGTTGTGGAGCTGCCCGGGGAGGTAGCGGATGCCGATCTCGCGGCCCGTCCACGCCCTGTCGATCCAGTCGCCGTGCTCACCGTCGTTCGTGACCGTGTGCTCCTGCCCGGTGGCTGGATCCCGGAAGGTGACCACCACCGGGATGCCGCCGCGCTTCGAGCCGCCGTGCCGGGGTTCCGTCACCCGCTCGATCCTGCCCTTGACCCTCACCATCCGCTGGGCCCGGGTCACCCCGGCCAGCGACCGGCCGTAGCCGACCAGCGCCACCGTGCCGAACACCGCGCACCACAGCGCCAGATACTCATTCCAATCCATGGCCTGTTCCCCTTGCTCCCCTCAGTCCCCTGCCGGAGTGCGTGCCACCACGTCACCCCGCTCGTCCGCCTCCAGCGACGCCGTGCCCTCGGGGCCGGTCACCCCCACCCTGATGGTGACGCTGTCGGCTGTGAGGTTCTCGGCGGTGATCTGCCAGGAGTCGGGGGACTGGACGCCGAGGGTGCTGATGGCTTCCTCCACCAGGGCCGGGAAACGCTCGTACGGCAGGGAGGCCAGGTCGAAGCCCGGCGCCTGGGAGTCGGACGGGACGTACACCACCGACAGCACCCGTTCCTGTACGACGACGGTCAGGGCCGGGCCCTTGTCCTGGTCGTCGGCCTGGGTGAGGGACTCGATCGCCCGGCTCAGCTCACCCTCGTCCAGGAACGACTGGCCCGCGCCCAGCGTGACCGTACTCGTCGCCGACGACACCACCGTCGTGGAGGAAGAAGAAGAGGAAGAAGTGGAAGAAGAGACGGACGGGCCGGCTGCCGTGTCCGTTCCGTCGAACAGGTCGACCCGGTACGGGAAGACCACCGCCGCCACCCCCAGCAGCAGACCCAGCACCGCGAGGATGCCGAGGGCGCAGCCGTCCCGGTCGTCCACCGTCATGGCCGGGCCCGGCGCCGAGTCGATCCGCGCCCCGGCCAGCCGCTCCTCCCACTCCGGCGTCGGCCGCTTCACGATCCGTACCTGCCACGGCTTGTCCGGTGGGTACTGGACCACCAGCATCCCGCTCGCGCGGTAGTCGGACAGTTCGACCAGATTGATGTCCTGCTTGAACTCGACGCGGAACGCGGGCCCGTCCTCCGGCGCCACCGTGGCATCGAACCGCACCGGTACGTCGCTCGTCTCGCCCCGGACGGCCTCCAGACTCTCGATCATCGCGAGTGCCGTGCGGGGCACGACCCGCGCCTCACGGGCCCGCCGTGGCGCACCGGAGAGGTAGTAGAGCAGCGCGTAACCGGCGGGCACGGCCAGACCCGCGACGGTCAGCGGCACCTTCTCGATGTTGATGCCGACGACGAAGGCGCTCAGCGACCCCCCGATCACGCCACCCGTCAGAAAGCCCAGGAGGAGGGTGACGGGAGTGGTGCGCTTGGGAGGCCCGGGGGGCCCGGGGGGCCTGACACCCGTGGTGATCGTCATACGGGTGATTGTGGCGGGCCCGGGTGACGACCGGTAGGGCCCCCACCATCAACCCGCCGAACTCCCCCCACCATCAACCCGCCGAACTCCCCCCACCATCAACCCGCCGAACTCCCCCCACCATCAACCCGCCGAACTCCCCCCACCATCAACCCGCCGAACTCCCCTCACCATCAACCCGCTGAACTCCCCCCACCATCAACCCGCCG
>NZ_JBHYUG010000039.1:0-36546 GCF_042749375.1 Streptomyces sp. NPDC059477
CCCGGCGCACACCCCCCTGCCTGGGCGGCCTCGCTCGGCTGTCCAGCACCGGCCCCCAGCCGCGCGGCTCCGCCCGGCCGCCCAGCACCGGCCCCCCGCCGAACGATTCCGCCCGGCTGCCCGCCGCAGGCCGGTTCGTGGTTGCCCCGGTACCTGTTCAGGTCCCGAGTCCGCGCCCTGGCGGTCCCTCGGCCCCGCCTCGGGCACCCCGCCCGCCCCGGCGCCCGCCCCACCGGGGCGATTCGCGTCCGCCCCGGCGGCTCCCCGGTAACTGGCCGGTTCGCGTCCGCCCGGTGCCCCCGCGGCCCACGCCGACAGCAGTCCCCACCCCCACCGCAGGAAGCCCCGGACCCTGCACTCCCACCTCCAGGCACCCCCACCCCACATACCTCAACCTCACCCCCGACCACTCCACACGCCCCCAACCCCCGCCCCCACCCCCTCCACACACCCCCACCCCACCCCCTCCACGCACCCCCCATCCCCCAACCGTTTAACAGCCCCCCTCCCCCTCCCCCTAGGATTGAGGCCAAACCGCACACATTCACTCACCCTGAGGATCGCTGCATGCCTGGCATCACGCGCGAGGAGGTCGCCCACCTCGCACGGCTGGCGCGTCTGGAGCTGAAGGGCGAAGAGCTAGACCACTTCGCCGGTCAGCTGGACGACATCATCGGCGCGGTCGCCCGCGTCAGTGAGGTCGCCGACCAAGACGTACCGCCGACCTCTCACCCGCTGCCGCTGACCAACGTCATGCGGCCGGACGAGGTCCGTCCCTCGCTCACCCCCGCGCAGGCGCTCTCCGGCGCCCCGGCCCAGGAGCAGCAGCGTTTCAAGGTGCCGCAGATCCTGGGGGAGGAGTGACCACCATGACGGACCAGAACAGCATCATCAGGCTCACCGCGGCCGAGATCGCCGCGAAGATCGCCTCCGGCGAGCTGACCGCCGTCGAGGTCACCGAGGCCCATCTGGCCCGGATCGAGGCCGTCGACGAGAAGGTGCACGCCTTCCTGCACGTGGACCGCGAGGGCGCCCTCGCCCAGGCCCGTGCCGTCGACGACAAGCGGGCGCGCGGCGAGAAGCTCGGGCCGCTCGCCGGGGTTCCGCTCGCGCTGAAGGACATCTTCACGACGGAGGGGATTCCCACCACCGTCGGGTCGAAGATCCTGGAAGGGTGGATCCCGCCGTACGACGCCACCGTCACCCGGCGGCTCAAGGCCGCCGACGTGGTCATTCTCGGCAAGACCAACATGGACGAGTTCGCCATGGGGTCGAGCACCGAGAACAGCGCCTACGGGCCGACCGGGAACCCCTGGGATCTGACGAAGATCCCCGGCGGTTCCGGAGGCGGGTCCTCCGCCGCGCTCGCCGCCTACCAGGCCCCCCTCGCCATCGGCACCGACACCGGCGGCTCCATCCGCCAGCCGGCCGCCGTCACCGGCACGGTCGGCGTCAAGCCCACCTACGGGGCGGTGTCCCGCTACGGCATGGTCGCCTTCTCCTCGTCCCTGGACCAGGGCGGCCCCTGCGCCCGTACGGTGCTGGACGCGGCGCTGCTGCACGAGGTGATCGCCGGGCACGACCCGCTGGACTCCACCTCCATCGACGCCCCCGTCCCGCCCGTGGTCGAGGCCGCCCGCAACGGCAGCGTCGCCGGGATGCGCGTCGGCGTCGTCAAGCAGTTCCGCGGGGAGGGCTACCAGGCCGGGGTCATCCAGCGGTTCGACGAGTCCGTCGAGCTGCTCAAGGGGCTCGGCGCCGAGATCGTGGAGCTGGACTGTCCGTCCTTCGACCTCGCCCTCTCGGCGTACTACCTCATCGCGCCCTCCGAGTGCTCCTCCAACCTCGCCCGCTTCGACGGCCTGCGCTACGGCCGCCGTACGGGCGACGACGGCACCCACTCGGCCGAAGAGGTCACCTCGCTCACCCGCGAGGCCGGCTTCGGCCCCGAGGTCAAGCGCCGGATCATGCTCGGCACCTACGCGCTGTCCAGCGGCTACTACGACGCCTACTACGGCAGCGCCCAGAAGGTCCGTACGCTGATCACCCGCGACTTCGAGAAGGCGTTCGAGCAGGTCGACGTGATCGTCTCGCCGACCACCCCGACCACCGCGTTCGCGATCGGTGAGCGCGCCGACGACCCGATGGCGATGTACCTCGCCGATCTGTGCACCATCCCCACCAACCTGGCGGGCAACGCGGCCATGTCGCTGCCCTGCGGACTCGCCCCCGAGGACAACCTCCCGGTGGGTCTCCAGATCATCGCCCCGGCGACCAAGGACGACCGGCTGTACAAGGTCGGCGCCGCCGTCGAGGCCGCCTTCGTGGAAAAGTGGGGGCATCCGCTGCTGGAGGAGGCACCGTCGCTGTGAGCAACGCACTGTCGAAGGCCAAGGGCTTCAAGAAGTCCAAGTCCGGTACGTACCTGTCCATGGCCACCACCGCGTTCGGCGCGGTCGGTGTCGCCAAGCAGATCAAGAAGGCCCGCGCCGAGCATGACAACCTGCGGCTGATCGACGCCACCGTGTCCGCCGTCGCGATCGTCACCGGCCTCGCCATCCTCTACCGCGAGCTGAAGCGGCTGGGCGACGACGACGTCCTGCTGGGCTGAGAGGGAAGTTTCACCGTGACCACCACGACCGACCTGGAGTCGTACGAGGACGCGCTCGCGTCCTACGACCCCGTCATGGGCCTTGAGGTCCATGTCGAACTCGGCACCAAGACCAAGATGTTCTGCGGGTGTTCGACCACCCTCGGTGCCGACCCCAACGCGCAGACCTGCCCCACCTGCCTCGGCCTGCCCGGCGCGCTCCCCGTCGTCAACGCGATCGGCGTCGAGTCCGCCATCCGGATCGGCCTCGCGCTGAACTGCGAGATCGCGCAATGGTGCCGCTTCGCCCGGAAGAACTACTTCTATCCGGACATGCCGAAGAACTTCCAGACCTCCCAGTACGACGAGCCGATCGCCTTCAACGGCTACCTCGACGTGCAGCTGGAGGACGGCGAAACCTTCCGCGTGGACATCGAGCGCGCCCACATGGAGGAGGACACCGGCAAGTCGACCCACGTCGGCGGCGCCACCGGCCGCATCCACGGCGCCTCGCACTCCCTC
Organism: Streptomyces sp. NPDC059477; assembly: GCF_042749375.1. NCBI lineage: Bacteria > Bacillati > Actinomycetota > Actinomycetes > Kitasatosporales > Streptomycetaceae > Streptomyces > Streptomyces sp. NPDC059477. Next base: position 3,113 of record NZ_JBHYUG010000039.1, read on the forward strand.
CTCGACTACAACCGCGCGGGCATCCCGCTCATCGAGATCGTCACCAAGCCGATCGTCGGTGCCGGTGAGCGCGCCCCCGAGGTCGCCCGGGCGTACGTCCGTGAGCTGCGCGAACTCATCCGCGCGCTCGGCGTCTCCGAGGCCCGCATGGAAATGGGCCAGATGCGCTGCGACGTCAACCTGTCGCTGATGCCCAAGGACGCCGAGAAGTTCGGCACCCGCTCGGAGACCAAGAACGTCAACTCGCTGCGGTCCGTCGAGCGCGCGGCCCGTTTCGAGATCCAGCGCCACGCGGCCGTACTGAACTCCGGCGGCACCATCGTCCAGGAGACCCGGCACTTCCACGAGGACACCGGCTCCACCACCTCCGGCCGCATCAAGGAGGAGGCCGAGGACTACCGGTACTTCCCCGAGCCCGACCTGGTGCCGGTGGCCCCCTCGCGCGCGTGGGTCGAGGAGATCCGCGCGAGCCTGCCCGAGCTGCCGCTGGTGCGCCGCAACCGGCTGCGCGAGGACTGGGGCGTCTCCGCCACCGACATGCAGGCGATCCTCAACGCGGGCGCGCTGGAGCTGATCGTCGCCACGATCGAGGCCGGCGCCGACTCCGCGTCCGCCCGCAAGTGGTGGATGGGCGAACTGGCCCGCAGCGCCAACGAGTCCGGTACGTCCCTGGAGGAGCTGGCCATCACCCCGGCCCAGGTCGCCCGGCTGAGCGCCCTGGTCGACGACGGCTCCCTCAACGACAAGCTGGCCCGCCAGGTCATCGAGGGCGTCCTCGCGGGCGAGGGCACCCCGGACGAGGTGGTCGACAAGCGCGGCCTGAAGGTCGTGTCCGACGAGGGCGCCCTGGGCACCGCCGTGGACGACGCCATCGCCGGCAACCCGGCCATCGCCGACAAGATCCGCGGCGGCAAGGTGGCCGCCGCCGGTGCCCTGGTCGGCGCCGTCATGAAGGCCACCCGTGGCCAGGCCGACGCGGCCCGCGTCAAGGAACTGATCCTTCAGCGGCTCGGGGTCGGCGAGAGCTGAGGACGGAGCGAACACCGAGGGGCCGCACCCGGCTGGGTGCGGCCCCTTCCTTGTGAGTAAACCCACGAACAGGGCAAACGATCATTTCTCCCTGCGAGAGTGGACGGTGATTGCTCATCCGTTCTTTGCGGGCCGTTCAGCACCTGGACGACTGTTCCCGGTCAAAGATCCATAGACATCCCCCCACTGGGAGCAGTTACGTGGCAGCCCTTGCACGCTGGTGTGTACGGCACCGCCTCGTCGCCGTGCTGCTGTGGCTCCTCGCCTTCGGCGGAATGACCGCGGCAGCCGCCGTCACCGGCTCCGCCTACTCGAACGACTACGAGGTCCCCGGCACCGAGTCCGGCCGCGCCACCCAGCTCCTGCAACAGGGGTTCCCCGGTCTCGGCGGCGAGGACGCCACCGTCGTCTGGCACACCGCCTCCGGCAGCGTCCGCGCCGCCGACGTCGAGCAGACCATGACCCGCACCCTGGACCGCATCGCCGAGGTGCCGTCCGTGGCCGGCGTCAGCGGGCCCTACGACAACCAGGGCGCCGACCGGATCAGCGCCGACGGCCGTACGGCCTACGCCACCGTCACCTTCGAGGGCCGGGCCGCCGACCTCGGCGAGGCACCCGTGCGGGCCGTGCTGGACACCGCGTCGGCGGCGGCGGCCGACGGGCTCCAGGTGGAGGTCGGCGGCACCGCGATCGGCGGGACCCAGACGTCCGGCGGGCATCTCGCGGAGATCGTCGGGGTCGCCGTCGCCGCCGTGGTGCTGTTCCTCGCCTTCGGCTCGCTCGCCGCCTCGCTGCTGCCCATCGCCACCGCCCTGGTCAGCGTCGGCACCGCGTACGCCGGGATCGTGCTGCTCGGGCACGCCATGACCGTCGCCGACTTCGCGCCCATGCTCGGCATGCTGATCGGGCTCGGCGTCGGCATCGACTACGCCCTGTTCATCGTCACCCGGCACCGGCGCGGGCTGAAACGCGGGCTGAGCGTCACCGAGGCGGCGACCAACGCCGTCGCGACCACCGGACGGGCCGTGGTGTTCGCGGGTGCGACGGTCTGTATCGCGCTGCTCGGGATGCTGATCCTGCGGCTGAGCTTCCTCAACGGCGTCGCCGTCGCCGCCTCGCTGACCGTACTGCTCACCGTCGCCGGCTGCGTCACCCTGCTGCCCGCCCTGCTGTCCCTGACCGGCATGCGGGCACTCAGCCGCCGCGAGCGGCGCCGGCTGATCGAGTACGGGCCCGAGCCCGAGGTGGCCGCCGGGTTCGCCGCCCGCTGGTCGGCGTTCGTGGAACGGCACCCCAAGAAACTCGGCGCCATCGCCCTGGTCGTGCTCACCGTCTTCGCGCTGCCCACCCTCGCACTGCGCCTCGGCACCTCCGACCAGGGCAACAACCCCGAGTCGACGACCACCCGGCAGGCGTACGACCTGCTCGCCGACGGCTTCGGACCCGGCGTCAACGGCCCGCTCACCATCGTCAGCCAGGTCCACGGCGCCGGTGACAAGCTCGCCCTGGACAACCTCGACCGCACCCTGCGCGACACCGAGGGCGTCACCGCCGCCACCCCGGTGGTGTTCAGCCCCCGCGGCGACACCGCGTATCTGACCGTCGTACCGGACTCCGCCCCGCAGTCCGGCCGCACCAGCGACCTCGTGGACCGGCTGCGCGCCGAGGTGCTGCCCCGGGCCGAGACCGGCACCTCGCTCGACCTGCACGTCGGCGGGGTCACAGCCGGCTACGACGACTTCGCGGATGTGATCATCGGCAAACTGCCGCTGTTCGTCGGGATCGTCGTCGGGCTCGGCTGTCTGCTGCTCCTGCTGGCCTTCCGCTCGGTCGGCATCCCGCTCAAGGCCGCCGCGATGAACGTGGCGGCCGTCGCCGCGGCCTTCGGCGTGGTCGTCGCCATCTTCCAGTGGGGCTGGGGGAGCGAACTGCTCGGGCTCGGCAGCGCGGGGCCCATCGAGCCCTTCCTTCCCGTGATCATGGTCTCGGTCCTGTTCGGGCTGTCCATGGACTACCAGGTGTTCCTGGTCAGCCGGATGTACGAGGAGTGGCTGGAGACCGGCGACAACCGGCGCGCGGTACGGATCGGGCTCGCCGAGACCGGCCGGGTGATCAACTCGGCGGCGGTCATCATGATCTCCATCTTCCTCGCCTTCGTGCTCAGCGGTGACCGGGTGATCGCCATGTTCGGCATCGCGCTCGCCGCCGCCGTCGCCCTCGACGCCTTCGTGATCCGCACGCTCCTGGTGCCCGCCCTGATGCATCTGCTCGGCGGCGCCAACTGGTGGCTGCCGCGCGCCCTGGACCGGCGGCTGCCCCGGATCAGCATCGAGCCGCCCGAGTGCCGTGCCGCCCATGAGAGGCTCTCGGCAGTACCGGAACAAGTCACAGCACACGTCCCAGAACAAGCCACAGCACAAGCCACAGAACACGCCACGGCACAAGTCCCCGGGCACGTCACGGCACAAGGCGCTGAACGATTCGAGAAGGAGCGGGAGCGGGATGTACGCGATATCCCTGGGTGACGACGGAGCCGAGCTGCGTCCCCTGGAGACCTGGCACGCCGAGGAATTCCTCGCCCATCTGGACCGCGGCCGGGACTTCATCACCCAGTACATCCCCTTCGGTGCCAAGGCCACCGACGTGGACTCCGCGCGGGAGATCCTCCGGCGGTACGCCGATCTGCGCGCCGCCGACAGCGGGTCCCTGCACGGGCTGTGGCTGGACGGCGAGCTGGTGGGCGGGGTGCTCTTCCGGATCTTCGACACCACGACCGGCGTCTGTGAGATCGGCTGCTGGCTGGAGCCCGCGGGCACCGGGCACGGGCTCGTCACGCGCGCGTCCCGGGTGCTCATCGACTGGGCGGTCGACGAACGCGGCATGCACCGCGTGGAATGGCACGCCGCCACGGTCAACACCGCGAGCGTCAAGGTCGCCCGGCGTCTCGGCTTCACCCGCGAGGGCGTGCTGCGCGAGTCCTTCCCCTGGAAGGGGATCCGCCAGGACTACGAGATCTGGGCGGTCCTGGCCCCCGACTGGCGCGCGGCCCGGGAGCGGAACGCCCACAGCGATCATTAAGGGACTTCTCAGACTCGGTCCGTACGGTGCCCGGCATGGGAACCAAGACTGAAGACGCGGCGGAGACCGGCGCGACGGCCACTGTGGCCGGGAACGACCAGGTGACGGGCGCCGCCGCGGAGGCGGAAGGCACGCCCGCGGATCTCACCAAGCAGGACGCGGCCGGCCCCGGCCAGGTCGACGGCGAAGGGGCCCACGAGGCCGCCGGGACCGACGGCGAGGACGCTGACGACACCGAGATCGCCGAGATCACCGGGGCCGGGCAGGAAGAGCCCTCCTTCGTCGGACAGGGTGCCGCCGCGATCGTCGCCGCCGTGCTCGGCCTGGTCTCGCTCAGCGGCGGCTGGATCGGCACCGTCGCCTCCGCGCGCGAGTCGCTGATCGGCCAGCTGGAGAGTTCGACGTCCTCGGACGTGGCCGTCCTGGTCAAGGAGGGCTATGGCGACGCCTGGAACGCCACCGCCCTCTACGCGGGCGCCTTCGCTCTCGTCGCGCTGCTCGTCGCGGTCGTGACCCTGGTCCGGCCCGCCTTCGGGGCGCCGGGCGCGGTGCAGCCCGCGTGGATCAAGTCGGTCGCCTGGGCCGCCGTGGCGCTCGGTGTCATCGGCCTGGTCCTGGCCGTCCTCAAGTACACCGAACTGGTGCTCGGCCTCCCGCCCACCAGCTGAATCACCCCAGCTCACCAGGGGGCTTAGAACCCACCCCGGGGGCCTCAGGGCGTACGTACGGCATTCCCGTACGCCCTGAGGCCCCTTACGCGTGTCTAAGGCCCCGCCCGCCGCCGAAGATGCGGAACTCTCCCGATGTGACGGCACCCCCTGGGAGACGAAGGTGGAGGCATCGCGGAGAACGGTCCGCGAACCGGCCCCGCCCGGGGCCGGAGCCACCTGTCTCCGGGGAGCAGAGATGTTCGAGTACGAGTTGCAGCGCCTGCGGTCCGACGACCTGATCCGCGAGGCCGAGCACGCGCGGCTGGTCCGCGAGACCGTCCGCAAGGGCCGCGAGGCCCGCCGTGAAGCGGCGCAACGCTCCACGGGGAGCGGGGTGCCGGGCGAGGACCATACCCACCGCCCACGCCGACTCCGTTTCCCACGCGCCGCGTGAACACCACGCGGAACAAGGCCGGGGGCCGGGACGGGGTGACACGAGACCGCCCCCTCCCCGGCCCGGGGGGGGGGGGGGGTGGGAGGGGGGGGGGCGCCCGCGGGGGGACGGGGGTCCACGGCGCCGGCCTCGTCGCGTCCGAGGGGCTGGAGGCTGGTGGCCTGGCGGGCGGCCCCGGGGGCGACGGGGCTGGGGTGGATTCCGGTACGCGGGGGTCCGGGCCGGGTGTTCCGGCGGGGGTGGGACCGGCTGGCGTGAAGGTGGGTGGTGCGGGGGTGGGTGTCCCGGCCCGGATGGTGCCGACCGGTGCGGAGGCGGGGGAGGGTGTCCCGTCCGGGACGGAGTCCGGAGGGCATCGGGGGCGGGTGGTCTGTCCGGGACGGAACCCGGTGGCCGGGCGTCGGGTTCGGGTGACCTGATGGTCATGGAGTCCGGTGGACGGGTGCCGGGTCCCGGTGTCCCGGCCGGGGCGGTCCCCGCCGTTCGGGCAGCGGCGCCGGACGTTCCGCCCGGGACCCTTCGCGCTGCTCCGGCGCCTGTCCCCACCGCCCCGGCAGGGAAAACCGGTGCCTCGATGTCAGACCTCCGTGCGATGCTCGGGTCCGTGGAGAACAGGTCCGTCAGCCCGGTGTTCGTCGGGCGTGCCGACGAATTGGGCACGCTGGAGGAGGCGCTGGCCCGTGCCGCCGGCCGGCGCGGCGAGCCGCAGGTGCTGCTGCTCGGCGGGGAGGCGGGGGTCGGCAAGACCCGGCTCGTCGAGGAGTTCGCGGGCGCCGCCGGACGCAAGGGGGCCGTCGTCGCCCTGGGCGGCTGTGTGGAGATCGGCGCCGACGGGCTGCCCTTCGCCCCGTTCTCCGCCGCCCTGCGCGCCCTGCGCCGGGAGCTGCCGCGGGAGCTGGCCGACGCCGCGTCCGGCCAGGAGGAGGAGCTGGCCCGGCTGCTGCCCGAGCTGGGCGAGACCGGCGCCGGACGCCATGACGAGGAGGGCATGGCCCGCCTCTTCGAACTCACCGCCCGCCTGCTGGAGCGCGTCGCCGCCGACCGCACGGTCGTCGTCGCCCTGGAGGACCTGCACTGGGCCGACGCCTCCACCCGCCACCTCCTCGCCTACCTCTGCCGCACCCTGCGCACCGGCCGCCTGGTCGTCCTCGCCACCTACCGCGCCGACGACATCCACCGCCGCCACCCGCTGCGCCCCCTGCTCGCCGAACTCGACCGGCTGCGCACCGTCCGCCGGATCGAGCTGGGCCGCTTCAACCGCGAGGAGGTCGGCCGCCAGATCGCCGGCATCCTCGCCGCCGAACCCGCCCCCGCCCAGGTCGACGCCATCTTCGAACGCTCCGACGGCAACGCCTTCTTCGTCGAGGAACTCGCCGTCGCCGCCTCCGAGGGCTGCCAGGCCGGACTCACCGACTCGCTGCGCGATCTCCTCCTGGTCCGGGTCGAGGCACTGCCCGACAGCGCCCAGCGGGTCGCCCGGATCGTCGCCGAGGGCGGCTCCACCGTCGAGTACCCGCTGCTCGCCGCCGTCGCCCGGCTCACCGAGGACGACCTGATCGAGGCGCTGCGCGCCGCCGTCGGCGCCAACATCCTGCTCACCACCCCGGAGGCCGACGGCTACCGCTTCCGCCACTCCCTGGTCCGCGAGGCCGTCAGCGACGACCTCCTGCCCGGCGAGCGCTCCCGCATCAACCGCCGCTACGCCGAGGCCCTGGAGGCCGACCCGGCGCTCGTCGCCGCGGGCGAGCGCATCCCGCGCCTGGCCACCTACTGGTACCACGCGCACGACAGCGCCAAGGCCCTCCCCGCCGTCCTCGACGCCTCCGTCGCCGCCCGCCGCCGCCACGCCTACGCGGAACAGCTCCGGCTGCTGGAGCGCGCGATGGAGCTGTGGGACACCGCCCCCGAGCCCGTCCGCGCCGCCCTGCGCCCCGTCGACTACGCCGACATCTACCGCACCCCCGACCCCGGTGACCCCGCCGGCACCCCGCTGCGTTATCTCGACCTGATGGCCGCCGCCACCGACGCGGGCCGCTTCTGCGGGGAGCGTGACCGCGCCCTGAAGATCACCAAACGGGCCCTGCGGCTCCTGGAGGACGAGGACGACCCGCTGTTCGCCGCCTGGTTCTGGGTCCAGCGCTCCCAGCTGGTCCAGTCCAGCGGCCGGGGCGACGGCTGGAACGAACTGGCGACCGCCCAGGACCTGGTCCGCGGCCTGCCCCCGTCCGAGGTGCACGCCGAAGTGCTCACCACCGTCGCCGGCTGGTCCATGCTGCACACCCCCGGCGCCGAGGCCCTCGCCGCCGCCGAGCGCGCCGTCGCCTATGCCCGCATGGTCGACGCCCGCGAGATCGAACTCGACGCCCGCGTCACCCGAGGCGTGCTCCTCGTCGACGCGGGCGGGATGGACGACGGGCTCGGCGAGCTGAGCGAGATCAAGGAGCTGGCCCTGGCCGAGGGTTTCGCCCGGGTCGCCGGACGCGCCTACGTCAATCTCTCCCACGGACTCGAAATCGTCAGCCGCTCCAGGGAAGCCGCCGAACTCCTCCAGGAAGGCGCCGGTTTCGCCCGCACCTACGGTCTGCTGGGGTCCGAGACCTGGATCTGGGGCAACCTCTCCGACTCCCTGTTCTCCCTGGGCCGCTGGGGAGAGGCCGCGGACGCCGCCACGACGGCCCGGCAGCGCGGCCCCGGCGCCAAACCCCAGGGCACGGCCGCCCTCTGCCTCGCCCAGATCGCCCTCGCCCGCGGCGACATCGCCGAGGCCGCCCGCCAACTGGCCGCCGCCCGCACCCACTTCGGCACCCACGACCCCATGCCCCAGCAGTGGATACCGCTCGCCCACATCGGCATCGGCGTCGCCGCCGCCGAGAGCCGCATCACCGACGCCCGCACCGAACTGGACCGCGCCCTGGACGCGGGACTCCCGCCCGGTACCCAGGTGTACGGCTGGAAGCTCCTCGTCGCCGCCGCCACCGCCGAGGCCGACCACCGCACCCTCCCCACCGCCCGGCCCGGCCGCCGACAGGCCCTGGACCGCATCCTCGACACCGCCAAGCGCCTCACCACCGGCGCCCCCATCTGGCACGCCCACGAGAAATGGGTCCGCGCCGAACTCCAGCGCGCCGACGGCACCGCCACCCCCGCCACCTGGTCCGAGGTCGTCACCGCCTTCGAACACCTGGAACGCCCCTACGACCTCGCCCGCGTCCGCCACCGCCTCGCCGAGGCGCTGCTGACCTCGGGCCCGGACCGCCCGGAGACCACCGACGCCCCAGCCACCGGCCCGGACGCCCCTCCCACCGGCGAGGGCAACACCACCCCCACCGATGACGCACCCGTCCAGGACGCCCTGGCCCAGGACGACCCCGCCGCCACCGCCGAGGACAACCGGGCCCGCGCCACCGAACTGCTCCGCCTCGCCCACGCCGTCGCCGATCACCTCGGCGCCCGCCCGCTGGCCGAGGCCACCGGTCTGCTCGCCCAGCGCGCCCGCCTCACCCTCCGCCAGGACCCGCGCCGCGCCCTCACCCCGGCCGACCCGGTCGAGGCCCTGGGGCTGACCAGCCGCGAGCGCGATGTCCTGCGCCTGGTCTCGGCCGGTCGCACCAACCGCCAGATCGCCGAGGAACTCTTCATCTCCCCGAAGACGGCGAGCGTGCATGTCTCCAACATCCTCGGCAAGCTCGGCGTCTCCGGCCGGGGCGAGGCCGCCGCGGTCGCCCACCGGCTGGGCCTGTTCCCCAGCCCGGCCGACGAACGGCTCGCCGCGGGATGATGCCACCGGTCGCGGACGTTGTCCCTCCCAAGGTGCCGTGCGACCAGGGAGACGCGTGTTCAACTTCTTCGAGGAACTCTTCGCCCCCGGCCGCAAACACACCCGCGACGAACACAACCGCCTGGAACTGACCCGCGAGGACGTGGGCGACGCCGACCCCGGCCGGGGCCCGATAGACCTGGAATCGGGCAAGGTCGTCGTGGTCCGCCCAACCTCCGACGAAGCCGACCCGACGGATCCCGCCGCAGACGATCCGCAGGAACCGGAGACAGCCGGACCAGCGGAACCCCAGGCCGAAGAGCCGACGCAACCGCAGGGCGAAGAACCATCCGATCCGGACGAAGACGCACCGACCGCATCCGGCCGAGCGCCCGGCGAGCACTAGCGGCACCCCGCAAGGACCCACGGACCCCAAGGACCACAGGACCCAAGGACCACCCACCACCAGGCCGCCACCGCCCCCCGCTATCTCACCTCCAGTTCCAGAATCCGGTCGTCCCCGTCGCCGGGAGAGCCGCGTCCGTCCGTCTCGCTGGTCAGCAGCCAGAGTTTGTCGCCGCCGGCCGCCACGACCGTGCGCAGCCGGCCGTACTCCCCCGTCAGGAAGGACTGGGGATCCGCCGAAGCCTCCGTGCCGTCCAGCGGGACGCGCCACAGACGCTCGCCGCCCAGGCCCGCCATCCACAGGGAACCCTCGGCGTAGGCGATCCCGCTGGGGGAGGCGTCATCGGTGCTCCACTGGGCCAGCGGGTCGATGAACCGGTCGTCGTCCGAATCGCCCTCCGCCTCCGGCCAGCCGTAGTTGCCGCCCGGCTCGATCGCGTTCAGCTCGTCCCAGGTGTCCTGGCCGAACTCCGCCGCGAACAACCGCTGTTCGGAGTCCCAGGCCAGACCCTGCACATTGCGGTGGCCCAGCGAGTACACGGGGGAGTCGGGGAAGGGGTTGCCCGGGGCCGGTTCGCCCTCCGGCGTCAGGCGCAGGATCTTGCCGCCGAGGGAGTCCTGGTCCTGGGAGAGGCCGGTGTCACCCGCTTCGCCGGTGCCCGCGTACAGCATCTTGTCGGGGCCGAAGGCGATCCGGCCGCCGTTGTGGACGAAGCCCTTGGGTATGCCCCGGAAGACGGTGTCGGGAGCGCCGAGCTGCTGGCCCGCAGGCTCCCCGGCGTCGTAGATCATCCGCACGATGCGGTTGTCCCCGGCGGAGGTGAAGTACGCGTACACCATGTGGTCCGTGGCGTAGTCGGGGGAGAGCGCCAGGCCCAGCAGACCGCCCTCGCCCTCCGGGGACACCCCCGGCACCTCGCCCAGCTCGGTCCGCTTCCCGGTCTCCGTGTCGACCCGGGTGATCGTCGCCTCGTCGCGCGAGGAGACCAGCAGACCGCCGTCGGGCAGCGGGGCGACGCCCCACGGGCTGTCCAGGCCCTCCGCGACCGTACGCACCACGTCCACCGAGCCCTTGGCGGGCGGCGGCTCGTCGGTGGCCCGCCCGGACGGCGACGGCGAACCCGACCCCGGGCTCTGCGCCGGCGCGCTCCCCGCAGCGCTCGGTGGTGACCCTCCGCCGCCCCCGTCGCCGGAGGAGCAGCCGGCCGTCAGCAGCAGGGCGGTCGCGGCCAGCACGGCCGTCACAGCACGACGTCGCACGATCAAGGTCCCTTCGACGCGAGGTCTTCCCTCCCGGTTCCTACTTGTCATACACCGCTCGCGCCCCACGGGTTCCCGATCAAGAGAACCCAATCCACCGCACCTCTGCCCGCTCCACTTGCCTCCCCCTGCTCCCGCCCACTCCCCCCGGCCCGCCACCCCCTACTCCCTCCCCCCACCCCCGCCCCCTCACCCCCCACACTCCCCCTACTCCCAGGACCCCCGAGCCCCCGGCAGCCTCCGCAGTTCCGCCAGTTCCTGCGCGGACAGCCGTACCTCCGCCGCCCCGGCGTTCTCCGCCACCCACCGCTCCCGCTTCGCGCCCGGCACCGGGACCACGTGGCGGCCCTGGGACAGGGTCCAGGCCAGAGCCACCTGGGCCGGGGTCACCTCGGGGCCGCGGCGGGCGGCGACCCGGCGCAGGCCCGCGACGATCGGCTGGTTGGCGGCCATCATCTCCGCGGTGAAACGCGGGTGCCGGGCCCGCATGTCGTCCGGCTCGAAGCCCCCGCCCGGCGTCAGCGTGCCGGTGAGGAAACCATTGCCCAGCGGCATCGCCGCCAGAAAGCCGATCCCGCGGGACTGGCACCACGGCAGCAGCACGTCCAGCGCCTCCGGGGACCACACCGACAGCTCCGCCTCGACCGCGCTCACCGGGAAGACCTGCTGTATCCGCCGCAACTGCCGGACCGTGGCGTCGTACAGCCCCGCCCCGGTCCGCCGCCCGCCCCGCACGCCCACCGCGCAGAAGCCCAGCGCCCGTACCTTCCCCGCCCGCACCAGGTCCGCCATCGCGCCCCAGGTCTCCTCGACGGGGACCTCGGGGTCCGGGCGGTGCAACTGGTACAGGTCGATCACGTCGGTCTGGAGCCGCCGAAGCGAGGCGTCGCACGCGCGCCGGACATAACCAGGCCGGCCGTTGGCCACGACGTGCTGCTCACCCACCAGCAGCCCCACCTTGGTCGACACGAACGCCTCCGCGCGGCGCTCCTTGAGCACCCGCCCCAGCAGCAGCTCATTGGTGAACGGGCCGTACATGTCCGCCGTGTCCAGCAGGGTCGAGCCCAGATCGAGGGCCCGGTGCACGGCCCGCAGCGATTCGTCCCCCCGCTGCCGGGACGAGCTGTAGGCCCAGCTCATCGGCATGCACCCGAGTCCGACGGCCCCCACCGCGAGCGCCGCGGCGCCGATCGTCCTGCGCTCCACCTGGCCGTAACCCTCCCTCTCTGGCACCCCAACCTAACCTCTGCCCGCGCGCGTACCCGACGGAGGTCCGGCAGGGCGCGCTTTCCCTCCTCCGCTCGCGCCCCGGGGCCTGTCGTAGCCTCCTGACCATGACTGCTGACGTATGGCTCCCCATTCCCCCGGACGACATCGAGGGGCTCCCGGACGGGCTCGACTACCGCTACTGGGACGGTGGCGAGGAGTACCCGGCGGACCCGGCCGACTGCCGGTTCTACGTCGTGCCCTACATGAAGTCCGCCGCCACCGGCATGCGCCCGCTGCCCGAGATGCGCTCCCTGGAGGTGGTGCAGACGCTGTCGGCCGGGATCGACCACGTGGAGCCCGGCCTGAAGCTGCTGCGCCCCGGGGTCCGGCTGTGCAACGCGCGCGGGGTGCACGAGGCGAGCACCTCGGAGCTGACGCTGGCGCTGATCCTGGCCTCCCTGCGCGGCATCCCGGACTTCGTGCGGGCCCAGGACCGGGGCGAGTGGCGCGGCGGCTTCCGGCCCGCGCTCGCCGACAGATCGGTGCTGATCGTCGGGTACGGCTCCATCGGCGCCGCCATCGAGGACCGGCTCGCGCCGTTTGAAATCGCGCGGGTCGTGCGCGTCGCGCGCTCCGGGCGCACAACAGAACGCGGTCCCGTGCATCCGTTCACCGAACTGCCCGCCCTGCTCCCGGAAGCGGACATCGTGATCCTCTCCACCCCCCTGAACGACACCACCCGCGGCCTGGTGGACGAAACGTTCCTGGGGCGGATGAAGGACGGGGCGCTGCTGGTCAACATCGGCCGGGGCGCGGTGGTCGACACCGAGGCCCTGCTCGCCGAGCTGGCGGCGGGACGGATCACCGCCGCCCTCGACGTCACGGACCCCGAACCGCTGCCCCGTGAACACCCCTTGTGGCGGGCGCCCGGTGTGCTCATCAGCCCCCATGTCGGCGGCCCCACCACCGCGTTCCCGCCCCGCGCCCGGCGGCTGCTGGTCGGCCAGTTGAGCCGCTTCGCGAACGGCGAGCCCCTCGCCAACGTGATCCTCACGACGGAGGACGCCGAGGGCCGATGACCGGCGGGAGGCTGATCCGGACCGAGGTGATCCGTATCAATCCGTACCAACACGACCGCCGTACCGGCCCGTTCGCCGGGCCCGGCGCCGCCCTCCTCGGGCCCGGCCTCCGCTTCGCGCACCCTCCGCAGTCCCCCGGAAGCGGTCCGTGCCCGCATCGCCGCTGGTCGTCACGGAGCGTAGAGGAACTATGTCCCTGAGTGACGAGACTGGTGTATCGTCCCGGACAGGGGCTGCGCCGTGAGCCGTTCGGCGCCGGGGACGGACATTTCAGACTGCGAGGGGGGCGACGGGCGATGCACGGCCTATGGACGAACGATCCGACGCGGCGAGGCCGCCGGCGACGGCCCTGGCGCACGGCCGCGCACGGACGCGGTCACCACACCGGGCACAGCGGTCACCACTGCCATCACTGCCACCACCGCAGGCACGGCGACCGCCGCAACCCCGCCCACCGGGATCCGCGCGACCCGGCGACGGCAGGGACCGGGAGGACCCGGTGAACTCGCCGTCGCCCCCTGTGGCCGCCCCCGAGACCGGACTTCGCCCCCAGCCCGCGCCCCGGCCCCGCCCCGCCCCGCCGGTCTCCGGCGGCGGCTGGACCATGTTCCACCAGCTCGCGATGGCCGTGGTCTGCGCGGGCTACGGCGTGGGCTCCGCACTCGGCTGGGGCTCGGAGAAACTCGCCCTGATCATGGGGGACTTCGGGCTGAGCGCCGCGGCCGGTGCCGCGGCCGTGTCCTGCTTCCTCTACGCCCGCACCCGCCGGGTCCGCTTCCGCGCCGCCTGGCTGCTGTTCGCCCTCTCCTCGGCGATGGCCGCCATGGGCAACCTGATCTGGGGGTGGTACGAGGTCGTCCTCGACCGCCCGGTGCCCAGCCCCAGTTCGGCGGACGTGTTCTTCCTGTGCTTCGCACCGCCCGCCATCATCGGCCTGCTCGTGCTCGCCAAACGGCCCGTGACCCGGGCCGGCTGGGTCTGCCTCGGGCTGGACGCCTGGCTGATCGGCGGCTCGCTGCTGACGCTGTCGTGGAGCCTCGCGCTCGCCCAGGCCGCGACCTCGGGCGGCCGGGGCGTGGCGAGCACCGCGCTGTCGCTGGCGTACCCGCTGCTGGACATCGCGCTGGTCAGCATGGTGCTCGCACTGCACTTCCGGCGCTCCGGCGCCAACCGCTCCGCCGTCAACACCGCCATCGGCGCCCTCGCGCTGACCGTGATGTGCGACGCCCTGTTCACCTCACCGCTGCTGCACAGCAACTACCGCTCGGGCCAGCTGCTCGACGCGGGCTGGTTCGCCGGTTCGGTGCTGCTGGCCTACGCCCCCTGGGCCACCGTCCGCTGCGCCCAGCGCGCCGCCGCCGACGCACACGCGCGCGCGATGCGCGCCCAGCTGCCGGGGCAGCGTCCGCCGGCCCAGCCCCAGGCCCCCTCCATGGATCGCAGCCGCCACCCCGCCACCCGTCCGATCACCGGCTCCCTCGCCGCCCTCACGCCGTACCTGGCGGCGGCCGTGTGCACCCTCGGAATCCTCTACAACGTCCTCAACGGCCGCAGGGTCGACCGCGTGGTGCTCTTCACCGGCGGCACGGTCGTGCTCGCGCTGGTGGTCCGCCAGGGGATCATGCTGCTCGACAACATCACCCTCACCCAGGAACTGGCGCAGAAGGAGAACCACTTCCGCTCCCTGGTCCAGGGTTCCAGCGACGTGATCATGATCGCCGCACCCACCGGAGTGCTCCGGTACGTCTCCCCGGCCGCCGCCGGGGTCTACGGCCGCCCCGCGGAGGACCTGGTGGGCAGCGAGCTGGCCGAACTCATCCACCCGGAGGACCTGAACCGCGTGGTGCACGAGGTGCGCCGCTTCCTCACCGCCAACCCGCTCGAAGAACCCACCACCCGTATCGAGTGCCGGTTCCGCTCCGGCGGCGGTGACTGGCTCAACGTCGAGTCCACCGTCAACCGGCACCACGGCGGACTGATCTTCAACAGCCGGGACGTCACCGAACGGGTCCGCCTCCAGGCCCAGTTGCAGCACAACGCCGAGCACGACCCGCTCACCGACCTGCCCAACCGCGCCCTGTTCACCCGGCGCGTCCAGCAGGCCCTGTCCGGCCGCCGCAGCTCCGACCGGGGCCTGGCCCTGCGCAACACGGCGGTCCTCTTCATCGACCTCGACGGCTTCAAGGCCGTCAACGACACCATCGGGCACCAGGCAGGGGACGAACTGCTCGTCCAGGCCGCCCGCAGACTCCAGGACGCGGTCCGCCAGTCGGACACCGCCTCCCGGCTGGGCGGCGACGAGTTCGCGGCCCTGATCGTCGGCGACACCACCCGCGACCGCACGGCCCGCGAGCGGCACATCCTGGACCTGGCCGACCGGCTGAGAGTGACCCTCTCGCAGCCCTACGGCATCGACGGCAACGAGGTCCGGGTGGCCGCCTCCATCGGCGTCGCCTTCGCCGAGGGCGGCCTCGGCGCGGGCGAGCTGCTGCGCAACGCCGACCTCGCGATGTACCGCGCGAAATCGGCCGGCAAGGGCCGCGTCGAGCTGTACAAGCCACAGATGCAGCAGGACGTCGTGCGCAAGGCGGAGCTGGCCACCCGACTGCGGGCCGCGCTGCACGACGGGGAGTTCACGCTGCTGCATCAGCCGGTGGTGCGCCTGGAGGACGGGCGGATCACCGCGGTCGCGGCGCACGCGCGCTGGCGGTCCTCGCAAGGGGTGCTGTTCACGCCCGCGGAGTTCCTGCGGGTGGCCGAGGAGGGCGACCGGACGGCCGAGCTGGGCCGGTGGATGCTCCAGGAGGCGGTCGAGGAGGCCGCCGAGCGCACCGCCACCGGGCTCGCGGTGCCGGTGGCGGTCCGGCTCAGCGCCCGCCGGCTGCTGGACCGCTCGCTGCCGCTCGGCTCGGTCGAGGCGCTGCTGACCCGGCACGGGCTGCCGCCCGCGGCGCTGCTGATCGAGCTGTGCGACACCGACCCCGGCGTCGCGCTGGACGAGCTGGAGCGCCGCCTGGCCGCCCTCAGACGCCTCGGCGTCCGGATCGCCCTCGACGGGTACGGCACCGGCCGCGCGCCCGCCACCGCCCTCGGACGGCTCCCGCTGGACATGGTCAAGCTCGACCGGACCCTGGTCGAGGGCGTCGTGGAGTCCGCGCGGCTGCACAAGATCACCGGGGGGCTGCTGCGGATCGCGGCGGACCTGGGGCTCCAGTCCGTGGCCGACGGGGTGGATCTGCCCGAGCAGGTGGTGGCACTGCGCGCGATGGGCTGCACCCACGGACAGGGCATGGCGTTCTCGGGGCCGCTGGACGACCACCGGCTGCGCCGGGCGCTGGCCGCCGGCCAGTGCACGCTCCCGCACACCCCGGCCGAGCCCGCCTACGCGGGCGGCGGAGCGGGTGTCTACGGCGGGGCCGGGGTCGCCACCGTGTTCGGTGGCGGATCGGCACTACGCTCACATAATGAGACTCCCGTCCCACCCGCTTGACAGTGAGTGGGGGGCAGGGGGAGGGTCTGTGCCATGCGCACCCGAATTCTCGTACTTGGCCAGCGCGTCGGCTGAGCTGGGAACCACCGGAAAACGATCCGGAAGCCCAGCGACCACACCCGGCGCGCTCCCCTCGCTTGCCTTACGGCACGAGGGGTTTTTTGTTGCACCAGCACCTGTCGTACCGCAGTCGCACATCGTACAAACCTCGCAAAAACCCTCAGCATCGAGAAGAGAATGCCGATGACCGAGCAGGCCACCGGGGCCCATCACCCGCAGCCGCGGCCCCGATCCGGAGGACACTCGTCCGCCCCCGAGCACGTCACGGGTGCGCAGTCCCTCATCCGCTCGCTTGAGGAGGTCGGGGCCGACACCGTATTCGGCATTCCCGGCGGTGCGATCCTTCCCGCGTACGACCCGCTGATGGACTCCACCCGGGTCCGCCATGTGCTGGTCCGGCACGAGCAGGGCGCCGGTCACGCCGCCACCGGCTACGCGCAGGCCACCGGAAAGGTCGGCGTCTGCATGGCGACCTCCGGGCCCGGCGCCACCAACCTGGTCACGCCGATCGCCGACGCCCACATGGACTCGGTGCCGCTGGTCGCGATCACCGGGCAGGTCGCCTCCAAGGCGATCGGCACGGACGCCTTCCAGGAGGCGGACATCGTCGGCATCACCATGCCGATCACCAAGCACAACTTCCTGGTCACCAAGGCCGAGGACATCCCCCGGGTCATCGCCCAGGCGTTCCACATCGCCGCCACCGGCCGCCCCGGCCCGGTCCTGGTCGACATCGCCAAGGACGCCCTCCAGGCGCAGACCACCTTCTCCTGGCCGCCGGTCATGGACCTGCCCGGCTACCGGCCGGTCACCAAGCCGCACGCCAAGCAGATCCGCGAGGCCGCCCGGCTGATCACCACCGCCAAGCGGCCCGTCCTCTACGTCGGCGGCGGCGTCATCAAGGCGCACGCCACCGCCGAGCTGAAGGTCCTCGCCGAACTCACCGGAGCGCCCGTCACCACCACCCTGATGGCGCTCGGCGCATTCCCCGACGGCCACCCGCTGCACGTGGGAATGCCGGGCATGCACGGTGCGGTCACCGCCGTCACCGCGCTCCAGAAGGCCGACCTGATCGTCGCCCTCGGCGCCCGCTTCGACGACCGGGTCACCGGCAAGCTGGACAGCTTCGCCCCGTACGCCAAGATCGTGCACGCCGACATCGACCCGGCGGAGATCGGCAAGAACCGCGCCGCCGACGTGCCGATCGTCGGCGACGCCCGCGAGGTGATCGCCGATCTGGTCCAGGCCGTGCAGAAGGAGCACGCCGACGGCCACCAGGGCGACTACACCGCCTGGTGGACCGACCTCAACCGCTGGCGCGAGACCTACCCGCTCGGCTACGACCAGCCGGAGGACGGCTCGCTCTCCCCGCAGCAGGTCATCGAGCGGATCGGGCAGCTCGCCCCCGAGAACACGATCTTCGCGGCGGGCGTCGGCCAGCACCAGATGTGGGCCGCCCACTTCATCCAGTACGACAAGCCCGCGACCTGGCTCAACTCCGGCGGCGCCGGGACCATGGGCTACGCCGTCCCCGCCGCGATGGGCGCCAAGGCCGGGGCCCCGGGCCAGACGGTCTGGGCGATCGACGGCGACGGCTGCTTCCAGATGACCAACCAGGAACTGACCACCTGCGCCCTGAACAACATCCCGATCAAGGTCGCCATCATCAACAACGGCGCCCTCGGGATGGTCCGCCAGTGGCAGACCCTGTTCTACAACCAGCGCTACTCCAACACCGTCCTGCACTCCGGCCCCGACGACGTCAACCCGGAGGCCAAGGGCACCCGCGTGCCGGACTTCGTGAAGCTGTCCGAGGCGATGGGCTGTGTGGGCCTGCGCTGCGAGTCCCCCGACGACCTGGACAAGGTCATCGAGGAGGCCAACGCGATCAACGACCGCCCGGTCGTCGTCGACTTCATCGTCCACCAGGACGCGATGGTCTGGCCGATGGTCGCCGCCGGCACCTCCAATGACGAGATCCTGGCCGCCCGGGACGTCCGTCCCGACTTCGGCGACAACGCGGACGACTGAGCGAGCGACGCAGAGAGACGCAGAGAGACGCAGAGAGAGACGTAAACGACCATGTCCAAGCACACGCTCTCCGTTCTGGTGGAGAACACGCCCGGCATCCTCGCCCGGATCGCCGCCCTGTTCTCCCGCCGCGGCTTCAACATCGACTCGCTCGCCGTCGGCGTCACCGAACACCCCGACATCTCACGCATCACCATCGTGGTGGGCGTCGAGGACCTGCCCCTTGAGCAGGTCACCAAGCAGCTCAACAAGCTCGTGAACGTGCTGAAGATCGTCGAACTGGAACCCGGCTCGGCCGTGCAGCGCGAACTCGTTCTGGTGAAGGTGCGCGCCGACAACGAGACGCGCTCCCAGATCGTCGAGATCGTCCAGCTCTTCCGCGCGAAGACCGTGGACGTCTCCCCGGAGGCCGTGACCATCGAGGCCACCGGATCCAGCGACAAGCTGGAAGCCATGCTGAAGATGCTGGAACCGTTCGGCATCAAGGAACTGGTCCAGTCCGGCACCATCGCGATCGGCCGCGGTGCCCGTTCCATCACCGACCGGTCACTGCGCGCCCTGGACCGGTCGGCGTAGCAGCGGCGTACGGGTGGCGCGGCCTGGCCCCGCCGCCCGTATTCCGAGACCCCGAAACCTCCCTCACCCCCGCCGTCATACGGTGGGACGCAACACCCGCACCCCAAGGAGAGAACCCAAAGTGGCCGAGCTGTTCTACGACGCCGACGCCGACCTGTCCATCATCCAGGGCCGCAAGGTCGCGGTCATCGGCTACGGCAGCCAGGGCCACGCCCACGCGCTGTCGCTGCGTGACTCGGGTGTCGACGTCCGCGTCGGTCTGCACGAGGGCTCCAAGTCCAAGGCCAAGGCCGAGGAGCAGGGCCTGCGCGTGGTCACCCCGGCGGAGGCCACCGCCGAGGCCGACGTCATCATGATCCTGGTCCCGGACCCCATCCAGGGCCAGGTCTACGAGGAGTCCATCGCCCCGCACCTGAAGGACGGCGACGCGCTGTTCTTCGGCCATGGCTTCAACATCCGCTTCGGCTTCATCAAGGCCCCGGCCGGCGTCGACGTCTGCATGGTCGCCCCCAAGGGCCCCGGCCACCTCGTGCGCCGCCAGTACGAGGAGGGCCGCGGCGTTCCCTGCATCGCCGCCGTCGAGCAGGACGCCACGGGCAACGCCTTCGCGCTGGCCCTGTCGTACGCCAAGGGCATCGGTGGCACCCGTGCCGGTGTCATCAAGACCACCTTCACCGAGGAGACCGAGACCGACCTGTTCGGTGAGCAGGCGGTGCTCTGTGGCGGTACGTCCGCCCTGGTCAAGGCCGGTTTCGAGACCCTGGTCGAGGCCGGCTACCAGCCGGAGATCGCCTACTTCGAGTGCCTGCACGAGCTGAAGCTGATCGTCGACCTGATGTACGAGGGCGGCCTGGAGAAGATGCGCTGGTCGGTCTCCGAGACCGCCGAGTGGGGCGACTACGTCACCGGCCCGCGGATCATCACCGACGCCACCAAGGCCGAGATGAAGAAGATCCTCGCCGAGATCCAGGACGGCACGTTCGCCCAGAACTGGATGGACGAGTACCACGGCGGTCTGAAGAAGTACAACGAGTACAAGCAGCAGGACGCCGAGCACCTGCTGGAGACCACGGGCAAGGAGCTGCGCAAGCTGATGTCCTGGGTGAACGAGGACGCCTGACCTGTCTGATCCGTGGCGGTGCCCTTGAGGACGGGGGCACCGCCACAGGCCGTTGCCAGGACCCACCCGCGACTCATACACAATGGAGTTCCCCGTCCGGGTGATCCTTCCGCAGAGGCGCAAGACGCCCTTCGCCGCGCCGATACACTGCCGTATTACATACGCGTCAGGCCCACAGCGTCGTGCGTCTTCCACGCGGCCCAGCGACCCCGGACCTCTCCGGCGCCGCACTCCCTCCATCGCCTGCGGCCGTCGGGACGGCCGTCCGCATCGGACATGTGAGGACTCACGTGAGCTCGAACCCCGTCGTACTCATTGCTGAAGAGCTGTCGCCCGCCACCGTCGACGCGTTGGGCCCGGACTTCGAGATCCGGCACTGCAACGGAGCGGATCGGGCCGAACTGCTCCCCGCCATCGCCGACGTCGACGCGATCCTGATCCGCTCCGCGACCAAGGTCGACGCCGAGGCGATCGCCGCCGCGAAGAAACTCAAGGTCGTCGCACGAGCCGGCGTCGGCCTGGACAATGTCGACGTCTCCGCCGCCACCAAGGCCGGCGTGATGGTCGTCAACGCCCCCACCTCCAACATCGTGACCGCCGCCGAGCTGGCCTGCGGTCTGATCCTCGCCACCGCCCGCAACATCCCGCAGGCCAACGCCGCGCTGAAGCAGGGCGAGTGGAAGCGCAGCAAGTACACCGGGGTCGAGCTGGCCGAGAAGACCCTCGGTGTGGTGGGCCTGGGCCGGATCGGCGCGCTCGTCGCGCAGCGCATGTCCGCCTTCGGCATGAAGGTCGTCGCCTACGACCCGTATGTGCAGCCCGCGCGCGCCGCGCAGATGGGCGTCAAGGTGCTCTCCCTGGACGAGCTGCTCGAAGTCTCCGACTTCATCACCGTCCATCTGCCGAAGACCCCCGAGACCGCCGGTCTGATCGGCGACGAGGCGCTGCGCAAGGTCAAGCCGACCGTGCGGATCGTCAACGCCGCGCGCGGCGGGATCGTCGACGAGGAGGCGCTGTACTCCGCCCTCAAGGAGGGCCGGGTCGCCGGCGCGGGTCTCGACGTGTACTCCAAGGAGCCCTGCACGGACTCGCCGCTGTTCGAGTTCGACCAGGTCGTCGCCACCCCGCACCTCGGTGCCTCCACCGATGAGGCCCAGGAGAAGGCCGGTATCGCCGTCGCCCGCTCGGTGCGGCTCGCGCTCGCCGGAGAACTGGTCCCCGACGCGGTGAACGTCCAGGGCGGGGTCATCGCCCAGGACGTCAAGCCGGGGCTGCCGCTCGCCGAGCGGCTCGGCCGGATCTTCACCGCGCTCGCCGGTGAGGTCGCGGTCCGCCTCGACGTCGAGGTGTACGGCGAGATCACCCAGCACGATGTGAAGGTGCTGGAGCTGTCCGCCCTCAAGGGTGTCTTCGAGGACGTCGTCGACGAGACCGTCTCCTACGTCAACGCCCCGCTGTTCGCCCAGGAGCGTGGCGTCGAGGTGCGGCTGACCACCAGCTCCGAGTCGCCGGACCACCGCAATGTCGTCACCGTGCGCGGCACGCTCGGCAACGGCGAGGAGGTCTCCGTCTCGGGCACGCTGGCCGGTCCCAAGCACCTCCAGAAGATCGTCGCGGTCGGTGAGTACGACGTCGATCTCGCCCTCGCCGACCACATGGTCGTGCTGCGCTACGAGGACCGTCCCGGCGTCGTCGGCACGGTCGGGCGCATCCTCGGCGAGGCCGGTATCAACATCGCCGGTATGCAGGTCGCCCGCGCGGCCGTGGGCGGGGAGGCGCTGGCGGTGCTGACCGTGGATGACACGGTGGCCTCCGGCGTGCTCGCGGAACTGTCGGCGGAGATCGGGGCGACTGCCGCCCGCTCGGTGAACCTGGTCTGACCCTGGCCGTCGGCCGAAGTGGACGTCGCCGGGAGCTGCCGCTCCCGGACCCCCGCTTCGGCCTGAACGGCCTCGTCCTCAAACTCCCCCAGAGGGGGCACCCCCAGACGGGCTGTGGCTACTCAGCTCGTTCGGCGTTCTCATGTCCTGCCGCTCCTCCCGCAGCCGCACCTTCCGCAGTGCCGTCAGGGCCAGGCCCGCCGCCGCGAGGAGCAGGACCGTCGCCGCCAGGGCCGCCGCGCGCATGCCGTCGGTGAAGGCGGCGCGGGCCGCCGTCGCCAGGGCGGTGGCCGCCTCGTCGGGGAGGTGGGCCGCGACCGCGAGGGCGCCGCCGAGGGTCTCGTGCGCCTCGGGCGGAGCCGCGGCCGGGATCCCGTCGCGGTAGACCGCCGTACCGATCGAGCCGAGGACCGCCATGCCGAGCGCGCCGCCGAACTCCGCGGCGGTCTCCAGCAGGGAGGAGGCGGAACCGGCGCGTTCCGCGGGGGCGGTGCCGAGGGCCAGGTCGACCATCTGGGAGATCGCGATCGTGATGCCGGAGGCGAGGACCCCGCACGCGGCGAGCACCAGCCACAGGGCGTCCGTGTCGGCGAGGGCGAGCAGGGCGTACCCGGCGGCGGCGATCACGAAGCCGCCCGCGACGACGTACGCGCGGTTCGCGCCCTTCTGGACCAGGTGGGTCGCCGTCGGGGCGGCGATGCCGATCGGCACCGAGGGGAGCAGCGCCCACAGGGCGGCTTCCAGGGCGCTCTTGTCGAGCACCGACTGGAGATACTGGGTGGTGAAGTAGGCCGAGCCCATCATCCCGAAGACGGCGATCAGGTTGAGGGTGATCGCGGGGGTGAAGCCGCGGCCCTCGAACAGCGCGGGGGAGATCATCGGGGACGCCGCGGTGCGCTGGCGGTGCACGAACAGGGTGGCGAAGAGCAGGCCGACGGTGATCGCCATGACGTACCGGACGTTCCAGCCTTGGGCCGCGATCTCCTTCAGGCCGTAGATCACTGGCAGTACGGCGGCCATGGACAGCGGGATGCTCGGCCAGTCGAAGCGGCCCGGGGCGGGGTCGCGGGCCTCCGGGAGCAGCAGCGGGCCCAGGACGAGCAGCAGGGCCATCGCGGGCAGGTTGACCAGGAAGACCGAGCCCCACCAGAAGTACTCGATCAGCACCCCGCTCATCACCGAGCCGAGCGCCACGCCGCCCGTCATCACCGTGGACCACAGGGCGATGGCCTTCGCGCGCTGTCCGGGGTCGGTGAACATCGTGCGCACCAGGGCCATCGTGGACGGCATCAGGGTCGCGCCGCCGATGCCGAGCACCGCGCGGGCGGCGATCAGCATCTCGGCGCTCTGCGCGTAGGCCGCGGCGAGCGAGGCGACGCCGAAGGCCACGGCGCCGAACAGCAGCAGCCTGCGGCGGCCGATGCGGTCGCCGAGCGAGCCCATCGTCATCAGCAGGCCGGCCAGGACGAACGCGTAGATGTCGAAGATCCACAGTTGCTGGGTGCCGCTCGGCTCCAGATCGGCGCTGATCGCCGGGATCGCGAAGTACAGCACCGAGACATCCATCGAGACCAGCAGCAGCGGCAGCATCAGCACGCCCAGCGCGGTCCACTCGCGGCGACCGGCGCGCGGGGAGAGGGAGGGAGTGTCCCTGGGGTTGGTCATGGCAGGGACTGTACGAGCGTATTAAACGGTTGTCTAGTACGGATGTATAGGACGAGTGTGTGGGACGGTCGTATGGGACAGATGTGTTGGACGATTGTTTAAGACGGTCGTATACACGTCCCGCTACGATGGGCGCATGGGTCACCGTGAGGATCTGCTCGAAGGCGCCAAGCGCTGTCTGCTGGAGAAGGGGTTCGTGCGCACCACCGCGCGCGACATCGTCAAGGAGTCCGGCACCAACCTGGCCTCCATCGGCTACCACTACGGTTCGAAGGACGCGTTGCTCGCGCAGGCGTATGTCGCGCTGGTGGAGCGGATGGGCGATGAATTCGGTCCGGAGAGCGGGGAGTTCACCAGCCCGCCCGGCTCGCTCGAACGGTTCGGCGAGGTCTGGTCCAGCATCATCGCCACCATGGGGCCCGGTTCGATCTGGCGGCTCAGCATGGAGGTGCTGTCCCTGGGCGACCGGATGCCCGAGGTCCGGGACCGGCTCGCGCAGGCGCAGGGCGAGGCCGGGCGCGGGCTGATCGGCATGTTGATGGGTACCGCCGAGGAGGACATCCCGGACGCGGAGGTCGAAACCCTCGGCAAGCTCTACTCGACCCTGATGACGGGGGTCATCGCCCAGTGGATCTTCGATCCGAAATCCGCCCCCACGGCGGACGAACTGACGGAGGGACTGCGGCGGCTGATCGCGGCTGCGGGGGCCAGGTGAGCCCGGGGGGCCTCGTGTCAGGCCAGGCGGTGGCCCTTGAGGGCCATGTGCAGCAGTAGGCGGTCCTCGCCGTCGTCCAGGTCCAGGCCGGTCAGCTGCTCCACGCGGGACAGACGGTAGTACAGGGTCTGGCGGTGGATGCCCAGCTCGGCGGCGGTGCGGGCGGCCTGTCCGGCGCGGTCGAGGTAGGTCTCGGCGGTGTGGGCGAGGTCGCGGTGGGCGGGAGCCAGGAGCGCGGTGACGGCCGGGTCGTGGGCCGCGTCCGCCGGGAGCGCGGTCAGCAGCCGGTACGGGCCGATCGACGTCCAGTCCGCCACCGGGCCCAGCCGGGGCTCGGCCAGGGCGGCGCGGGCGGCGGCCGTCGCCTCGCGCCAGGCCGTGCCCAGCTCGGCGAGCCCGGTGCGACCCGCCGCGACACCGGCGGCCACCGGCCCGTCGGAGGCGCTCTCCAGCAGCCGCGTCGCCGCCGACACCGCCGGGGTCAGCTGGTCCGGGGCGCGCAGCCGGATCAGTACCGCGAGCGACTGGGACGCCGTGCCCCACGGGATCGTGCAGCGGGCGGTCGCGCCGGGCAGGGTGCGCACCGAGGGGGCGTCGTCGGGGTCGGCGGACGGCCACGGGGCCACACACAGCAGGGTGTGCGGGCCGGCGACCCGGGTGCCGAGGGCCGTACGCAGGTCCGCCACCGCCATGTCGCGCTGCCAGTCGCGCTCGGCGGTCAGCACCGCCCGTAGCTCCCGGGTGAGGTCGGCGCCGTGCTGGGCCTCGTCGGCGAGCAGGGCGCCGATGCGTCCGGCCACCTCCATCGCGGCGTCGAGCCGGGCGTCGGACGGGCCCGGGTCGGTGTCCAGGAGCCAGACGTAACCGAGGACGACACCCCGATGGCGTACCGGGAGACAGATGCGTCCCCGGTAGACGCCCGCGTCGGGGGTGGGCGGGATACGGACCGGGGCGGTCGCCCGGGTGATGCCGAAGCCCTCGAACCACTTGCGCACGGCGGCCGTGGAGCGGCGGGTCACGATCGAGCGGGTACGGACCGGGTCCAGCGCGGAGGCGTCGAGGTCCTCCTCGCTGTCGTAGGCGCCGAAGGCGATCAGCTCGAAGTCGCGGTTCTCCAGGGTGGCCGGGGCGCCGAGCAGCTCCGACAGCTCGTCCACCAGCTCCTGGTAGTCGCCGCGATGGTCCGCGTACTCCGATGTCACCCGGGCATTCTCCCGCATTTCCGGTGGCCTTCATACATCTGTCTGAGATCCGCGGCACGGATGCGTGACAGCTGTCGATGGCCCACGATCGGAGGGATCCCTAGGTTTCACGGTGGTTCTCCGTGCCGTACCCGGCAGCTCGCTCCCGGGGTCACACGGCCGTCTGCTGCTTGTGTTCTGGAGGTGCCCCGTGCTGGGTCCCGTGATTCTCGCCGCGTCGCGCAGCGACCGGATGCGACGCCTGATCTCGGCGGCCCCGGTCACCAGGCAGGTGGTGGACCGGTTCATCCCCGGCGAGACCGTGGACGACATCGTCCCGATCGTCGGGCGGCTGACCGGGCAGGGCCTGGCACTGACCATGGACGTGGTCGGCGAGGACATCACCACCCCCGCGCAGGCCGGCGCCGCCCGTGACGCCTATCTGGAACTGATCGACCGGCTCACCCCGCTGGGCCTCGGCGAGCGCGTCGAGATGTCCGTGAAGCTGTCGATGTTCGGGCAGGCGCTGTCCGGCGGCCATGAACTGGCCCTCGCCAATGTCCGGCCCGTGGTCGAGGGGGCCGCCGCCATCGGGACGACGGTCACTCTGGACGCCGAGGACCACACCACCCTCGACTCGATGTTCGCCATCCACGACGAGCTGCGGCGGGACTTCCCGCAGACCGGCTGTGTCATCCAGGCGTACCTCTTCCGCACCGAGGCCGACGCCCGCCGCCTCGCGGAGAACGGCAGCCGGGTGCGGCTGGTCAAGGGCGCCTACAAGGAGCCCGCCGCGGTCGCCTACCAGCAGAAGCACGAGATCGACAAGGCGTACGTCCGGATCCTGCGGACGCTCATGGACGGCTCGGGGTACCCGATGATCGGGTCCCACGACCCGCGCCTGATCTCCATCGCCCAGGAACTGGCCCACAAGGCCGGACGCAAGCCCGACGAGTACGAGTTCCAGATGCTGTACGGCATCCGCGGCGAGGAACACCTCCGGCTGGCCGCCGAGGGCCACCGGATGCGGGTGTACACGGCGTACGGCACCGATTGGTACGGGTACTTCATGCGGCGGTTGGCGGAGAAGCCGGCGAATCTTCGGTTCTTCGCCCGCAGCATGATCACCAAGGGCTGATCCCCGACCGCAGCTCGGCAGGGGCCGACCCTCGTCCCCCGCTCGGCAAGGGCCGACCCCCAGACCCCCGGCTCACCCGCTCACGTACAAGGAGTTACGGAAACCATGGACGCTGTGACCCAGGTCCCCACCCCCGTCAACGAGCCGGTGCACGGCTATGCCCCCGGTTCGCCCGAGCGCGCCCGTCTGGAGGTCAAGCTCAAGGAGCTGGCCGAGAACCCGATCGAGCTGACGATGACCATCGGCGGCGAGCGGCGGATGGGCGGCGGTGACGCCTTCCAGGTCGTCCAGCCGCACCACCACAAGTCCGTGCTGGGCACCTACCGCAACGCCACCCGGCAGGACGCCCAGGACGCGATCGACGCGGCCCTGGCCGCCGCGCCCGGCTGGCGGGCGATGTCCTTCGACGACCGCGCGGCGATCATCCTGCGCGCGGCCGAGCTGCTGTCCGGGCCGTGGCGCGAGACGCTCGCCGCGTCCACCATGCTCGGCCAGTCCAAGACCGCCCAGCAGGCCGAGATCGACACGCCCTGTGAGCTGATCGACTTCTGGCGGTTCAATGTCGCCTACGCCCGCCAGATCCTGGCCGAGCAGCCCCCGGCCAACTCCCCGGGCGTGTGGAACCGGCTCGACCACCGCCCGCTGGAGGGCTTCGTCTACGCGATCACGCCGTTCAACTTCACGGCCATCGCCGGCAACCTGCCCACCGCGCCCGCCCTCATGGGCAACGTCGTGGTGTGGAAGCCGTCCCCGACGCAGACCCACGCCGCCGTGCTGCTGATGCGGCTGCTGGAGGAGGCGGGCCTGCCCAAGGGCGTCATCAACCTGGTCACCGGCGACGGCATCGAGGTCTCCGAGGTGGCCCTGGAGCACCGGGACCTCGCGGGCATCCACTTCACCGGGTCCACCAAGACCTTCCAGTACCTGTGGAAGACGGTCGGCGCCAACATCGAGAAGTACCGCTCCTACCCGCGGATCGTCGGCGAGACCGGCGGCAAGGACTTCGTGGTCGCCCACCCGAGCGCCGACCGTGCCGTCCTGAAGACCGCGCTGACCCGTGGCGCGTTCGAGTACCAGGGCCAGAAGTGCAGCGCCACGTCCCGCGCCTACCTCCCGGCCTCCATCTGGAACTCCGGCTTCAAGGAGGAGTTCGCCGCCGAGGTCGACTACCTCACCATGGGCGATGTCACCGACCTCGCCAACTTCCTCGGCGCCCTCATCGACGACCGCGCCTTCGCCAAGAACAAGGCCGCCATCGACCGCGCCCGGCAGGACCCGACCTGCACGATCGTCGCGGGCGGCTCCTACGACGACTCCGTGGGCTACTTCGTCCGGCCGACCGTCATCGAGTGCTCCGACCCAAAGAACGAGATCTTCCGCACCGAGTACTTCGGCCCGATCCTCGCCGTGCACGTCTACGAGGACGAGCGGTACGAGGAGATGCTGGAGCAGATGGAGTCGGTGTCCGACTACGCCCTCACCGGCTCGGTCATCTCCGCCGACCGCGCGGCCACCGCGTACACCATGGACAAGCTGCGCTACGCGGCCGGCAACTTCTACATCAACGACAAGTCGACCGGCGCCGTCGTCGGCCAGCAGCCCTTCGGCGGCGGCCGGGCCTCCGGCACCGACGACAAGGCCGGCGCCCCGCAGAACCTGATGCGCTGGACGCTGACCCGCGCCATCAAGGAGACGCTGGTCGCGCCGACCGACTACACCTACCCCCACATGGGCTGACTTCCCCCCGGCCCCTCCTTGAGGGCCCTTTCGGGCCGGGCCGGGCCGTCGCTCCCCACCCCCCGGGGAACGGCGGCCCGGTCCCCTTTCCCGGGCCGTCCGCGATCGGCGAGACTCTCACTGTGACCTCGACGACCATCCCGGCGGGCTCCGAGTGGGTGCCGGCCGACGACGGTGTGCGGCTGTGGGCGGCCCGGTCGGGCCGGGACGGCGGTGTGCCGCTGGTGCTCTGCCACGGCGGGCCCGGCCTGTGGGACATGTTCGGTGACCTCGCCGGGGCGCTCGGCGGTCTCGCCACCGTCGTCCGCTGGGACCAGCGCGGCTGCGGGCGGTCCGAGCGGTGCGCCGGGCCCTGGACCACCGAGCGATTCGTCGCCGACCTGGACGCCGTACGGCAGCACTTCGGGTCGGCGCGGATGGCCCTGCTCGGGCACTCCTGGGGCGCGCAACTCGCGCTGAGCTACGCGCTGGCGCACCCGGAGCGGGTGAGCGCGCTGGTGTATGTCGCCGGGACCGGCATCGGCCCGGTGACCGGCTGGCGCGCCGGGTTCGAGGCGAACTTCGCGGCCCGGCTCGCGGCGGACCCGGCCCGCGCGGAGCGCTGGGAGCAGCTGAGCGACCGCGACGACCTGACGGAGGGGGAGCGGCGCGAGTACGCGGTGCTGCACTGGGCGGCCGACTTCGCGGACCCCGAGCGGGCCCTGGAGCACGCGTCGGCGCTGGCCGACCCGTGGTTCGGCGTCAACGACGCGTGCAACCGGGCACTCAACGCCGAGACCCGGCGCATCTGGGGCACCCCTGAGCTGCGTGCCGCCTGCGCCCGGCTCGATGTCCCGGTGCTGATCCTCGACGGGGCCCGGGACATCCGCCCGCGCACGGCCGTCGACTCGCTCGAAGCCGCTCTGCCGCGGGTGCGCCGCGTGATCTTCGCGGACGCCGGGCATCTGCCGTGGGTCGAGGAGCCGGAGGGGTTCCTGGCGGCGGTGGCCGGGCTCAGGGTGTGGTGGCCGGGCTAAAGGTGTGGCAGCGGCCCATCTGAGGTGCGAATACTGGGCGGATGACCGTGCGCCTCACCCATACCTCCGACCTCACCCCCGCCGCGCTCGACGCTGTCCGGGACCTGCTGACCGACGCCTTCGACGGTGACTTCGGCGACGAGGACTGGGACCACACGCTCGGCGGCGTGCACGCCCTGATCCAGGACGAGCGGGGGCCGGTCGCGCACGGGGCGGTCGTCATGCGCCGGGTGCGCGCGGGCGGGCGGTGGCGGCGGGTCGGGTACGTCGAGGGGGTCGCGGTACGGGCCGACGCGCGCCGCCGGGGGCTCGGCGGGCAGGTCATGGGGGCGCTGGAGGGCGTGATCGACCGGGCGTACGACTTCGGCGCGCTGTCCGCGAGCGACGAGGGCGCCCGGCTGTACGCCGCCCGGGGCTGGCGGGTGTGGGGCGGGCGGATCTGCGCGGCCGGTCCGGGCGGGGTGGTCCGGCTGCCGGAGGAAGAGGGCACCACGTATGTGTGGGTGCCGCCGCGGACGCCGCCCGGGGACCCGGTCGGTGACGTGTCCGGCGACCCGGTCGGCGAACTGGTCTTCGATTGGCGGGACGGGGACGTGCTGTAGCCCACATTCGGGTAAAAGGGCAGGTCAGCGGGGGATGATCGATCAGGCCGTCTCAGATAGTAGGAAGTCCGAGTAATTGTGGAGACAGGCACGTCCGGCTCGCTTAGCTTTGTAGGAGCCGAACGTCTCGCTCGATCCAGCGAATGGCGGTCGTGAGCCGGGCCCCGTGCAGGCAATCCCTGCGGCACCGCTCCCCGCGCCTTTGGCCCCTTCGCCTTTCCGGCCCCCCCATCGCTTCAGCGCTCTTCGCTCTTCGAAGGAGTCGATCCCCCATGGCCGAGACGACCGCCCGCCGCCGTGTCCGTCACCGCCGGACGACCGAGTCCGACCAGTCCGACCGCAAGAACGCCGCCGCGGCCCTCCAGCGCGCCCTCGACCGCCGCGACAACGGCGGCTCGACCGGTCACTGAGCCCCCGCTGCCGCCGGCCGCCGGCCACCCCGCCGCACCTCGAAAGTGTCGACGCGCTCGCCGTCCTGGTTCAGCGCCGACACCTCCAGCCGTGGCGCGGGACCCGCGTGGGCCGTCACCGACAGCACGGAGAAGCCCCGGTAGCGCACCCGTGACCACGTCACTCGCTCCTGCCGGGTGAGCCGCGACCTCGTCCAGTGGAACGTCGGCACCGACTCCGCGTCGGCGACCTTCCCCGCGTAGCTCTCCGGGGTGCCCGCCGGGAACCCGTACAGCTCCTTGCCGCCGCCGCCCGCGGTCACGTACACCGTCCCGTCCCGCGTCGGATCCGTCCGCCCGCCGATGGGCACGGCCCGGCCCACCTCGCCGTTCTTCACCGCGTCCGTGCGCTCGTACACATGGTTGTGGCCGTTGATCACCAGATCCACCTGATGCTCGGCGAACAGCGGCACCCACTCCGCGCGCACCCCGCCGTCCGAGCCGTGCGAGGACGTGGAGTAGGCGCAGTGGTGGAAGAACACCACCACGAACTCCACCCCGTCCGACGCCCGCAGCTCCTTCAGCCGCCGCCCCAGCCACGCGGTCTGCCGCCCGTCCGTGTACCCGAGGTTGGCCGGGATCTCGTACGACACGTCATTGGCGTCCAGCGCCACCACCCCGACGTTGCCATGGACGAAGGAGTACACGCCCGGCGCCCCGCGCGGATCGACGCCGTTGCCGGGCAGAAAGAAGCGGGCGAACTGGCCGCCGTAGCCGTCGGCCGAGTACCACGCCTCCATGTCGTGGTTGCCGGTCGTCACCATCCACGGCACCGACCGGGACACCGGCTCGTTCTGCCGGAGGAACAGGTCCCACTGCGTGGCGTCGTAGGCGTCCTTCACCGTGCCGCGCCCGTTCGGGTCGGCGTAGCAGAGGTCACCCGCGTGGAGGTGGAAGGCGGGTGCGAGGTCCAGCAGCACCTTGCCGCCCGCCACCGCCGCCTCGCTCACGCCCTGGTCGCCGAAGGCGGTGAAGGTGAAGGTGCCGGGGGTCGCCGGGGCCGTGCGGAAGCCGCTGATCGTTGCGCGCTGGGCGGCGTCGGCCGGGTCGTGCCCGTCGTGACCGACGCCGTAGTAGTAGGTGGTGCCGGGGAGCAGGTCGTCCAGGGCCGCGTGCAGGTAGTACTGCTCGACCGCCGCGCGGACGCCCTTCAGCTCCGGGGTGTCCAGCGTGCGGACCTCGGCGGCGATCTTCTCGCCCAGATCGTCGGGGCGGGTGCCGACACGGACGTACGGCCGGTGGACGGCCGCCGGGACCTGCCAGGAGATCCGCATCCCGGTGCGGGGATCGGCGCCCAGCGCGAGATGGCGGCCGAAGGGGACGACGGCGGAGCCCGGGACCCGGGCCGTGGGGGAGGTCCTGGACCGGCCGTCCCCACCCGGCGGACCCCCGCAGCCGGTCAGCAGCCCGCCCGCCACCGCGCCCGCCGTCACCAGCGTGCGGCGCCGGGTCAGCCGGGCGCGCAGATAGTCGTGCTGCTCCGCCATGCTCAGCCGGGCCGCGAGATGCCGCGGGACACCGAAGTCGGGGGTCTCCATGCCGGTGAAGTTCCCAGCGCGCCACGGCATCCGCAACGCGTTCGGGTGAACGCGCGGTGACGGATGGACGCCCGTGCCTCGGCATGTCCGTATCGCGGACGTTGCGTGTCATCCCATGGGACGAGGGGTAGGGTGCCCGGCATGTCTCGCAGCATCAATCTCGCAGTGATCCCCGGTGACGGCATCGGCCAGGAGGTCGTGACCGAAGGTCTCAAGGTCCTCTCCGCCGTCCTCCCGCAGGATGTGAAGCTGGAGACCAAGGAGTACGACTTCGGCGCCCGGCGCTACCACGCCACCGGCGACACCCTCACCGACGCCGACCTCGACGCCCTCAAGCAGCACGACGTGATCCTGCTCGGCGCGATCGGCGACCCGTCTGTGCCGTCCGGCGTCCTGGAGCGCGGCTTCCTGCTCAAGCTCCGCTTCGCCTTCGACCACCACGTCAACCTGCGGCCGTCGAAGCTGCTCCCGGGCGTCGCCACCCCGCTCGCCGGTGAGCCCAGCATCGACTTCGTGGTCGTCCGCGAGGGCACCGAGGGCCCGTACACCGGCAACGGCGGCACCATCCGCAAGGGCACCGAGCACGAGGTCGCCACCGAGGTCTCGGTGAACACGGCCTACGGTGTCGAGCGCGTCGTCCGCGATGCCTTCGCCCGCGCCCAGGCCCGCCCGCGCAAGAAGCTCGCCCTGATCCACAAGAACAACGTGCTGACCTTCGCCGGTCATCTGTGGACCGACGTCTTCAACAAGGTGGCCGCCGAGTACCCCGAGGTCACCACCGAGTACATGCACGTCGACGCGGCCACCATCTATCTGGTCACCCAGCCCGAGCGCTTCGACGTCATCGTCACCGACAACCTCTTCGGCGACATCATCACCGACCTCGCCGCGGCCGTCTCCGGCGGCATCGGCGTCGCCGCCAGCGGGAACATCAACCCGACCCGCGAGTTCCCGTCCATGTTCGAGCCGGTGCACGGCTCCGCCCCGGACATCGCGGGCCAGGGCAAGGCCGACCCCAGCGCCACGGTCCTGTCCGTCGCCCTGCTGCTGCGCCACCTCGGGTACGAGGCCGAGGCCGCCCGGATCGAGGAGGCGGTCGCCGCCGACCTCGCCGACCGGGTCGGCAAGCCTGCCCGCTCCACCTCCGAGATCGGCGACGCGCTCGCCGTACAGGTAGCCGGCTGACCCGCCGGTCACCACGGTTGCCCAACCGAGCCGCCGGGTCGCGTCAGCGCCCCGCGGCGTTCGTATTCCGCCGTTCTGACCCCTGTGCCGGCCCCGCCCCCCCCGGTGATCGGCCCCCCCGCGCGCGAGT